>JAKSCF010000022.1 GCA_022360735.1 Clostridia bacterium | reverse complement strand
GTTTTCAAACCATGCATTCGCCATTAAAATTCAATTATTTTTTAAATTTAACAAAAGAACACTTGACAAATATGCTTGTATATATGTACAATGGGTTCAAATAATAACCAATTTACTTTGGAGGATGTCATGGATACGATCATTAGAAAGGATAGCACAAATAAATACTATTTTTATTTCTTTAGCTGGGGTTTCTTTTTTTACCCTGGATACTTTTATTTCAAAAATAGTATTAAGTTCCTTTTTAATGAGTTGACCATACCATCATACATCGGCGCCGTATGATAAACTGACAAAGTATTAAAGCAAACAAAGACTCATTGATAGGATGAGTCTTTTTTTTATTCCACGATAAACAGAGCTCTGTAAAAGCATTTATTTAAATTTACCGGTCCACGTTCAGAATACACCTTAATGTATAGAATATGTCTAAATTACAAAACATCAGTAATAGAAATATTTGTACCATTATTCAGGACATATAACGAGGACGGTTCTTAAGTTTACTATATTTAAAATTTGGAGGAAATAGATATGGTTATAGTTATGAGAAAAAACTTACCTAAAGAAGAAATAGAATCTATTGTTAAAAAACTTGTAGACAATCATGATGTCAAAATACATGAAAGTAAAGGAGAAAACTATCACTTACTTGGAGTCGTAGGTGATACCTCTACTATAGATACAACTTGGATTGAAGCAAATCGGTTGGTCGAAAAATTAATACGGATACAATCACCCTATAAAAAAGCCAGCATTGCATTTCGTCCGGAAGATACCGTCATTGACATCGATGACCATAAAATCGGTGGAGAAAATTTTGGGGTTATTGCCGGTCCTTGCTCTATAGAAGGTCATGATGCTATTATAGATTTGGCTCAAAAAGTAAAGGAATCCGGTGCGCATTTCTTAAGAGGCGGTGCATTTAAACCAAGAACTTCCCCTTACAGTTTCCAAGGTTTAGGAGAAGAAGGTATCGAACTGCTCAATGAAGCCAAAGCTGCTACCGGCCTGCCTGTGGTTTCTGAGATTATGGCTATTGATAAAATCGAATACTTTGTAGAAAACGTTGACATCATCCAAGTTGGAGCAAGAAACATGCAAAACTTTATGCTTCTTAAGGAGTTAGGAAAAACAAATAAACCTATTCTTCTTAAAAGAGGCTTGTCAGCAACCATTGAAGAACTCCTCATGTCAGCCGAATACATTATGTCCGGCGGGAATAATCAAGTTGTTTTATGTGAAAGAGGTATACGTACTTTTGAAAGATACACTAGAAATACTTTGGATATCAGTGCTGTTCCAGTTTTAAAGAAACTCAGCCATCTGCCTGTTATTGTAGATCCGAGTCACGCTTCCGGTGAATGGTGGCTTGTTGAACCACTGGCTAAAGCTGCCTTGGCTGTTGGCGCAGACGGTATCATGATTGAAGTACATCAAGATCCTCAAAATGCAAAAAGTGATGGTCAGCAATCCATTAAACCTTCAAGATTTGACGACCTAATGGGTAATTTAAAATCTCTTTCTCAACATTTAAATAAAAAAATCTAAGAGGTGAACCAATGAATGTTAACCATTTTAATATTAGTATAGTAGGACTGGGCGTTATTGGCGGTTCCTTCGCTTACCATTTGAATAAGCTAAACTTTAATAATATATGGGGTATCGATAAAAATTTAGATACCCTGCAAAAAGCTGAGGCAGATAATATGATTGAAAAGGGTTTTGATAATCCCCAATACCCCATAGCGCATTCCGATATTGTTATTTTATGTATTTATCCTGGTAACATTGTAAACTTTATTCAAGAATATATGTATCATTTTAAATCCGGTGCTATTATAATGGATGCAAGTGGTATTAAAAGCAAAATCATGGATCAGATCAATATTGAAAGAGATGATATCGATTTTGTGGGCGGTCATCCTATGGCAGGCAACGAAGGTATCGGCATAACTTCGGCTTCTAAGACATTGTTTAACAACGCTAACTTTATAATAACTCCTACTGAAAACAATAAAGCAGAAAGCATATCGCTATTAACAGAAATACTGAAAGAAATGGGATTCGGTAAAATTTCTCAAGTAACGCCACAAATGCATGACGAAATGATTGGCTATACCAGCCAGCTTCCACATATTATTGCTGCCTCTATCATCAATTGTCATGACAATGAAGATATATTAAGATTTACAGGCAATAGTTTTGGAGAGTTTACACGAATCGCTAAAATGAATGCCCCCCTTTGGACTGATTTAATTATAGGAAATAAGGATAACATCCTTCATCTAATAGATGCCTTTATCGGGGAGATGGATCAAGTTAGAACAGCTATCGCTCAAGACAACAAATCCATGCTCGAAGAAATATTCTCAAATTGCACTCGTAAAAAAGAGGAGATGAAATAAAATGCGTACTTTAAATATAAATCTGCCTGATAAAAATTACGCCATTATTATAGAAAAAAACATGCTTCAAAATATCCATAAGTATATTGAAAAGTACATTCATGGTAAAAAAAGCGTTGTGATCACTGATGAAAATGTTTATGATGTATATGGTAAAGCATTCATAAATCATCTTAAAAAATACGACTTCGATGTCCATTCAATCGTAATACCACCGGGAGAACAAAGCAAATCTTTAGAAACGCTTGAACATGTATATTCCCAGCTTATTAATTTAGGCATTACCAAGAGTGACCGATTGATCGCTCTTGGCGGTGGTGTTATCGGAGATTTATCCGGATTTGCGGCTGCAACCTTTTTAAGAGGTGTTCCTTTTATTCAAATTCCTACATCCCTAATCGCTCAAGTGGACAGCAGTATAGGCGGAAAAACCGCTGTCAATTTAGCCTTAGGCAAAAATTTAGTCGGCAGTTTTTATCATCCGGAAATCGTTTTGATTGACCCTGCGGTATTAACCACCCTTAAGCCACGCTATCTTTGGGATGGTATGGCAGAAGTCATTAAATATGGCTGCATCAAAAATTCTGAACTATTTAGTCTATTAGAAAATATTGAAATAGAAGACATTCATGATCATATGGAAGAAATCATTTATCAGTGTTGTGCCATTAAAAAAGAAATTGTTGAAAAAGATGAGAAAGATGAGAACACTCGAATGCTTTTAAATTTTGGTCATACCATAGGTCACGGCATTGAAAAATTATATGGATATAGTGAATATACCCATGGTGAAGGTGTTGCAATAGGTATGCATCATATTACTCAAAAAAGCGAGAGCCTTGGACTAACGGGAAAAGAAAACACTGTTAAAATAAAGTCTTTACTCAATAAATATCACCTTCCTTCTCAACTGCCGGATATTGATAAGAGTACGCTTATCAAGACGTTACTCAACGACAAAAAAAGTCGTGGCAGCAAAATAAATCTTATCCTCTTAAATCATATTGGTGATAGTTTTATTCATACTATTGACAAGGCAAGTATTGGAGAATTTATATAAATAGAAAATATAAATAAGGAGATTTTTTTATGAAAACAGTCATTATCGCACCAACATCTCTTGATGGTAAAATCAAAGTACCACCTTCAAAGAGCATTAGCCATCGAGCCATTATCGGTGCAGCCCTTGCAAAAGGAAAAGCATGCGTTAATAACCTATTACTTTCAGAAGATATTAAAGCAACCATTGAAGGTATGAAAGCATTAGGTGCCTCTATCAACTTGGAAGATGATACATGTATTAGCATTCAAGGTATAAAAGAAACCGGTATACAAATACCAACCATCGATTGTAAAGAGTCAGGATCAACCCTTAGATTTTTAATTCCAGTAGCCAACGTTATTAAAACACCTGCTACTTTTACAGGTGAAGGTCGTTTAGGAAAAAGGCCTCTTACCCCTTATTATGATATTTTTAGCCGGCAAAATATTGATTACGAAACGACACACGGGCAGTTGCCGCTAAAAGTTACGGGTTCCCTTAAACCCGATGATTATTACATCGCAGGGGATATCAGCTCACAATTTATTACCGGCTTATTGTATGCATTGCCTTTATTAGATGGTGATTCTACTATACATATCACTACCGAATTAGAATCCAAAGGTTATATCGATTTGACCTTAGATGTGTTAAAACATTATTCTATACAAATCCATCACGAAAATTACAAGACTTTTAAAATTAAAGGTAATCAAAGCTATGTAAGTCAAGATTATACCGTAGAAGGCGACTATTCTCAAGCTGCATTTTGGATTGTAGCAGGGCTAATAGACAACGGCTTAACGATAGAAGGTATGCGCTTAGATTCCGGCCAAGGTGATCGTATGATTTTAGATATCGTTAAGCAAATGGGGGGTAAAATCGTTGAAGAAGAACATGCGATTCATATCTTACCTTCTGTCACTCATGGTATAGAAATTGATGCTTCACAATGCCCCGATCTCGTCCCTGTTTTGTCTGTATTAGCGGCTGTCAGTAAAGGTACGACAAAGATCATTAATGCTGCCAGATTAAGAATTAAAGAATCAGACCGACTGGCTTCTACTACCAGTGAGCTGAATAAGCTGGGAGCAGAGATTATTGAAGATGCTGACAGCTTAACCATCCACGGTAAAGATCATCTGAAAGGCGGCATTGTAGACAGCTGGAACGATCACCGCATAGCAATGGCATTGGCCGTCGCATCTATAAGGTGTACGGATCAGGTAAAAATCACCAATAGTGATACCGTCAAAAAATCCTATCCTACATTCTGGGAAGACTTTAAAAAGCTTGGAGGAGAAATCGATGAGTTCGATTTGGGGAAATAATATTCAAATATCGCTATTTGGTGAATCTCATGGTAAAGCCATCGGCGCTGTAATCCATGGGCTTCCACCAGGGATAGCATTAGATTTTGATGCCATTGATTTAGAAATGAAAAGACGTGCCCCCGGCAAATCACCTACTTCGACGCCAAGAAAAGAAAAAGATGCATACGAAATCGTCAGCGGCTTTTTCAATGGCAAAACTACAGGAACACCCCTATGTTGTTTTATAGCAAACAAAGATACTCGATCAAAAGATTATGAAAAAACGGCTTTGACCATAAGACCGGGTCATGCAGATTATACCGGATACATTAAGTATAAAGGATTTAACGACTATAGAGGCGGCGGACACTTTTCCGGCAGATTAACTGCCCCTTTGGTATTTGCCGGAGCTATTGCAAAGCAGATTTTAAAGCAAAAGAATATTGCTGTCGGCAGTCACATATACCAAATCGGTTCTATTAAGGATACGCCCTTTGAAAATCCTACCGCAGAAATGTTTCAAGCTTTATCCAATAAAAAAATATGTGTATTGGATGATAAAGCCGGAAACAAAATGGAAAAAATAGTATTAGAGGCTAAAGAACAGTTAGATTCTTTAGGCGGTATTATTGAAACTGCAATAATAAATATCCCCGCAGGTATGGGCTCTCCCTTCTTTGATTCCATAGAAAGCAGATTATCTTCCATGATGTTTTCAATTCCTGCCGTAAAAGGGATTGAGTTTGGGCAAGGTTTTAACTTTGCTCATATGAAAGGCTCGGAGGCCAATGATGCCTATACCATCCATGAAAGCCAAATACAAACTGAAACCAATCATAACGGCGGAATTTTAGGAGGCATTTCTAATGGCATGCCCATTGTTTTTAGAACCGTATTTAAACCGACTCCTTCTATTTCCCAAAAACAAAAAACGGTTAATCTCAAACTCAATGAGGCTGCCGAACTTGTCATCCAAGGACGGCATGACCCATGTATTGTCTTTAGAGCAGTTGCTGTTACCGAAGCTGCAGCAGCATTGGTCATTTTAGATTTATTATTAGAAGGGGAGTAAGTAACATGAAACAAAATAATATTAAAGTTGGTTATCAGGGCGTTCCAGGCTCTTTTAGTCAACAAGCTTTAAGTGAATATTTTGACTCAGAAGTATTAGAATCTCACTATCCTGATTTTGAGGATGTTTTGATACAATTAGAAAACAATACCATTGACTATGGGATACTACCTATTGAAAACTCTTCTACAGGCGGTATTTCAGATACATATCGTCTATTAAGGGATTATTCATCCTCTATCGTAGGCGAAAGATGTATCAAAGTTGAACATCATCTGGTAGGACTTATGGATTCAAAGCTTGAGGATATATCACAAGTCTATTCCCACCCTCAGGCATATGAACAAAGCAGCTATTTTTTCAAAAGTCATCCTAAGATGCACTTTGTCCCTTTCAAAAATACCGCTGAAAGTGCAAAATATATCAGTGAATTAAAAAAT
>JAKSCF010000514.1 GCA_022360735.1 Clostridia bacterium | reverse complement strand
ATTGAATATAAATGTATGCAGATACGCAGTATATGAGCAAGATTAATGAAATAATACCAAAAAAGTTATGGAACATCTTCTTATTTTTCATGCTTTCCAACCTCCTTCTCATCTACAAGCTCAAAGATTTCTTCTACCGGCTTACCAAAAACTTTTGAAATTCTTAATGCTAAAACAGTTGATGGAACATACTTGCCTTTCTCCATGGAATAAATGGTCATTCTTGATACCCCGATTAAGTCTGCAAGTTCCTGTTGTGACATTTCATTCCTTTCAAACCTAAGCCTTCTAATGTTATTATTTAGTTTCACTTCAACCTCCAAATCCATTTAATGGTTAATCTTTAATTTTAGTATAAAGTTTCCTTTACATTATGTCAAATATTTTTTACATAAAAATTTATAAACCGTCCCTTTTATTTGTGGTTGAAATTATAATAAGTTTCATGTATGATTGAGTTGAGAATCATTCGCAATTGATAACAAACCTTTAATATGGGGGAAAAAGGATGCAATCAATACTTATTATAGATGATAATCCTGAAATATTAGATATTTTGGATTATCATTTTACTAAGAACAGATATATGGTATATAAAGCTATGAGTGGAAATGAAGGACTGGATATATTAAATAACAATGATGTTTCTGTCATCATATTAGATGTTATGATGGAAGGGGAAAATGGGTTTTCGCTGTGTGAAAAAATTCGTAAGTATTCTATGGTACCCATTCTTTTTTTGACTGCAAAAACCGGTGAAGATGATATGATAAAGGGACTTTTATGTGGCGGCGATGATTATATGATAAAGCCATTTTCATCAAAGGAACTGCTTGCAAGAGTTTTTGCTTTATTAAGACGGGAGCGCTCCAATTTAAATAATGGGAGTTCTTCTGGCGTGCGTATTCATAATCTCTTTTTAAACAAGAATTCAAATGAAATATTTGTGAAAGACAAACAAATTGAACTCACTGATATTGAACATAAAACATTGTTGTACCTTATTGATCATAGAGGAAAGTGTGTAAGCACAAAAGAAATATTTGAAAATGTATGGAAAGAAACATATATATTGGCTTCGAAAAATACAGTTGTGGTTCATATAAAAAATATTCGTAGAAAATTACAAGTGGTTGACCCAGAGTATAAGTATATTCACACCATATGGGGGAAAGGGTATGCAATTTATTAAAAAGCAACAACAATGGAATAGTATGATACAACAATTTTTATATTTATCCGCTAAATTATTATTGCTGTTAATGATAACTTTCTTTTTATTATATCAATTATCCATTTGGTGTGTCGATATATATGGCGGTTATATCAACAATACATCAATGACAACAGAAATGTATCAAAGATTAAAAGCGATCTGTTTCATTTCAAACATGGTTCTCTGCTTTCTTGTGTATTTTATTTTTTCTGTTGTCTTTTTTAAAAAAAGACTGACTGATCTAAATTATATGATTGCTTGTATTAAAGAGTTGAATTGTGGTCATATGGATACTGATATTCTGGTTGAAGGCAATGATGAAATCGCACATCTTGGTATGACCATAAATGAGTTAAGAGAAGGGTTACAAAGTAAAAAAAATATTGAGAACCAGCAAAGAAAAGACCATAATTCACTATTAGCATCTATTTCTCATGATCTCAGGACACCATTAACCAGTTTAATTGGGTATTTGGAAATATTATCCGATGATGGATTTGAGGACAATCATAGACGTAAGGAGTATATACAACTATGTTTGAGTCGTGGAGAACAGTTAAAGGATTTGGTCAATACAGCATTTGAGCATTTCTATTTAAATGGTGAAAAAATTGATAGTACACCGCTATTAAGATGCAACTCGTCCCAAACATTAATAGACTTAATTTATCAGCGTCTGGAGATGTTAGAAACCAATGGGTTTAAATATACGACTTCATTAAAAGCTTATAAATATGCATTGGTTTACGACATGAGATTGGTCGAAAGACTTCTTGATAATGTTTTTACCAATGTCATTCGTTATGGGGATCATAGTTTAGCAGTTAATGTTGTTTCAAAAATTGAAAAAAACTATTTAGAATATGAAATATGCAATAGAATTAATCTTAAAAACCCTTTGTATATTACCAATAGTACCGGTATTGGTTTAATGAATTGCAGAAAAATTATGACGCTCCATGGAGGCGAATTTTTAACTTATTCTGATAATAATTGCTACCGTACAATTATTAGATTTCCAATACATAATAAAGGTCTGTAATATAAAAAGGGTTTTATAGAGTATTTGATGTAAAGGTATTTTTGCTGTTATAATGAAACGACTTTATGGCACAATCTTGAAAGCAGAGCAGCTTCGTGACTAATAATTGCAAGGCCTATTTCTCGCTCTTCACAAACGTCCAGCAATTCTTTCCAAATAGCCTTTTGAGTAATGGCATCAAGCATGGTGGTCATCTCATCAGCGATAATATATTTGGTATTCGGATGTAATGCTCTTATGATACAAATTCTTTGCAGTTCACCGCCGGATAGCTCTATGGGAAATCTTGTGAACCATTCTTTTTTAATACCAAACCTTTCTAAAATTTCTTTATCCGGTTGATAGCCCTCTACTAGCGCTTCATTTATTCTCCATTTTGGGTTGATTGCTTTTTCCGGATGCTGGAAAATAAGCTGCACAGGTTGAACTTCATTTTTTCTAAAAGGCCTGCCGTCAACTTCTACGGTACCCTCTAAAGGGAACATATAATTCGATAAAATTCTTGATAAACTGGTTTTTCCACTTCCGCTGTAGCCGGAGATGCCCAATATCTCCTTGTGGGAAATCTCGATATTCAAGTGACGAAATAACCAATCATTTTTACGATAATAAAAACCTAAATTATTTCCTTTGATAGACAAGTTTTTACCTCCTTATATGTCGAAAAACTATTTTGGGGTAATGCATTCCATAATGCACGACTGTATTCGTGCTGTAACCGTTCACCATATTCGGAGAAATTCTCAGCAAGAGTGGTTTCAATAGTATAGCCGTCGTTTAATACAGTCACGCGATCACATACTGTGAGGGCGGAGATGATATCGTGGGTAATGAGCATAACGGCTGCACCTTCATCAGCAAATGTTCTCAACTGATTAAGGATGGCACTTAAAGCTTCGGGATGAATGCCCGGTGTTGGCTCATCGGCAATGACCAGTTTAATATTATCTCTGACACTGGTAGCGAAAAGAACCCTTCTGAGCATACCGCCGGATAATTGAAATGGATATAAATTGCCATCTCCTTCCTTTAGACCATATCGAATGAACAACTCCCTTTGCTTTTGAGAGGCTTCTTTTTTTGGTAGACCGATTTTAACTTGATCCGATACTTTCATTAGAGGATCAAGATAATTAACCGATTGAGGGATAAAGGAAATTTCCTTACCCCTAAGGGCGGCTTTTCTTTTTTCTGTTAGCGGTTCACCACAATAGGTTATATTACCGCCGCAGGTTGCATTATTGGGCAAAATACCAAGGATAGCATGGGCAAGTAAACTTTTACCTGAACCGCTTGCCCCTATGACTGCTAATATTTCACCGGCGTTAATGCTAACGTTCAAGGATTTAATAGGTGTAATTTTTTTAGTTCTAAGACCTTTTACGTATTGAGTAAAAGAGATGGTTAAATTGTCTACGTTTAAAATTTCTTGATTGTTTTTCATTTTACACCTCTATTCATTTGCACTTGCAGGATTAATAAGTACCTTAAAGTGCTCTCCAATATTATCAAAACTTTTAACAACAATAATTAAAACAATTCCCGGGAAAAAGGCAAGCCACCAATCCCCTATTGAAATATGTTTTACTGCCTCTGAAAGGATTAAGCCGATAGAGGGTGTTTGGACGGATAATCCAAACCCTAAAAAAGTAATGGAAGCTTCGTGAATAATAGCGTGAGGGAAAAGCAGTAAAAAGCCTACCAGAATTTGTGGAATAATATGAGGCAGAATATGCTTTCTCGCTATATACCAATTTGATTTTCCAAGATTTTTAGATATTTGTATATATTCACAATTCCTAATACTGTAGACTTCGCCACGAATAACACGGGTTAAAGATGGCCAATGGGTAAAGGCGACGCCAAAGACAACACCTTTTATGCCCCCTCCTACGGCAAAGGAAATAAGGATAATAAAAATTAAATGTGGCATTCCTATAAACATGTCTACCATCCAGGATATGAACGAATCCACTTTTTTGCCTAAGGTTGCGGCTGCAATACCAAGGCCTGTAGCAATAACAGCACCAAAAAAAGCACCCAAAAAACCTACGAAAAGTGATAAACGAAGCCCTTTTAGTGTTCTGGTAAACATGTCTCTTCCCAGCCAGTCGGTACCAAATAGGTGGGAGGCTGTAGGGGGAAGACTTTTTTTTGTAAAATTGGTAACCATATTTTCAGGACTTAAAAGCCAACCGATAATAATGGTCAAAAGAATAACGCCACATGATATGGAGAGAGAGACAAGCAATTTTGTTCTCGCATTATACTGAGTCGCCATTAGATGCCCTCCTTTAATCTTGGATTAATTGCAGCATTTAATAAATCAGCAATGGTATTGCCTAAAAAAACAAACACAGCACTGATCATTACAATGCCCATTAGTAAAGGTAAATCACTTTTTAAACCGGCATCAGTAAGGGTTGAGCCCAGTCCTGGATAAGAAAAAACCTGTTCGGCAAGGACCGAACCACCAAACAACTCACCAAAATAGGCAAAATGCAATGTAATGGCAGGTAACGCCACATTGCGCAGACCATGAAGCATAATGATTTGCCAAGTGGTTTCTCCTCTGGCCTTTGCAAAAAGGACATATTCACTGTTGAGTACGTCAATCATTTTTTCTCTGGTATGGAGTGCAACATTACCAATGCCAAGAATACTTAAAGTTAATGCAGGTAAAATCAGGTGATGAATTCTATCGATTAGCGTTACATCAGCACTGGATACACCTATGGGAACAGAAATTCCAATAGGAAACCATTTTAACCACACAGAAAAAATAATGAGCAGCATTAAACCAAGCCAAAAAGTTGGTATAGATGCTTGGGAGTAAGCGATCCATTTAATGACTCTATCTAATAATTTACCTTTTTTTATAGCAGAAATTACCCCTAATATAAATCCTATTATGCCAGAAAGAATCCACGAAACACTCATCAGTGCGGCTGAAGCCCATGCTTTTTCTTGTATGATGTCTAGTACAGGCTTTCGATGAATTTTTGAAATACCAAAATCACCCTTTACCATATTACCCAACCAGGTTAAGTACTGTTCGCTGACCGGACGATCTAATCCCCAATAGGCTTCTATTGCTTGCCGTTGTTCTGGTGTAAGAGAGGTATCACCACCGACATAAGCGCTTATAGGATCAATGGGAGAGCATTGCATCATAATAAATGATAGAATGGATAGACCAATTAGTAATGTAAAACCACGTATAAATTTAATTATAAAATACTTTGTACTGTTCACCCAATCACATCCTTTGTTAAAATAGCACAATGTACGAGTGCATTTTAAAGTACATTGTGCCATTTAGATTTTTAGTTACTTACTGCGTCTTTATCCCAAGTCCACTCTCCCACATTTGCCAATAATGACCATTCATGTCCGTGAGTGTGTATCGGTTGTTTTCCAACATTAATTCTTGCATCTCCCATGTATAGATGATCTAATCGAATGAGCCATGCAAAAGGCGCATCCCCCAAACCACTTGCACCGGTATTGCCGTCCCATTGGGATAATTTCCAGTATTCATTGGCTTTTTCTTGGGTAGAAGCGTGCATTGCTTCTTGTAAATAGCTTGTTACAATAGGATTATCCATATAAACGATATTGCAATAAGCGATACCTGCTAAATCAGGGTGATGCATATAATAATACTGATGAGGATGATGTCGGCCACCTGCAAACAATACTGCATTTGAATGCATTTTTGTTTTAATTTCATCCCAGTTACTTCCTACCAAATTAATGTTTATCCCAAGCTGTTTTGCTTGCTCAGCTACAACAATAGAAATATTTGTTCTGATGACATCCGCTGAAGGATGATAAAGATTAAAGGCTGCTTCAAGTCCATTTTTTTCTCTTATGCCATCTCCGTTACTGTCAATCCATCCGGCGTTTTCGAGAATCTTGGTAGCTTCTTCTACTTGATTGTCCTCGACAACTGTTTCTTCATTCCACCAAGGCATTTTATCTACAAGAGAATACGCTTTTTTACCATGACCGTTAAGGACAGTATCTAAAATGGCTTGCCTATTTAATCCAATATAGAGCGCTCTTCGAATCGCTATATCGCCAGTAACATCATTTCCAATGGGATAGCCATCGGGAGTTTCTCCATAGCCACTCTTTTGTGTCGGCAAAGAAACCCCTCTTACGTCGTTACTTTCGTAAGAATAAAGCTTCCATCCATCTATCTTTTCGTCTGCAAATTCAGGCAGTACATATATCATATCCACAGTCCCATTTTTTGCAGCTGCAAGGGCAGCATTTTCATCTAAAAACAATAATGTGAATTTCTTAAAATGAGGCTCTTTTCCTGCATAATATGGATTGACTTCGAATATGGCTTGCTGATCTTTATCCCATTGTACTAATTTATATGGTCCTGAACCTATTGGGTTCTCAGAATAATTGTCATCATAATGATTTCTGGGTAAGATGACAATTTCCGTCAATTGAGCAATAAAAGTAGAACGAGGTTCACTTAAACGGAAGATTAAAGTTTGGGGATCCTTTATTTCAATATCGTCTAAAAACGTTAGGTCCCAATGGATGCCGTCTTCCTTTAACATTTCATAAGAGAATTTTACATCTTCTGCCGTAACAGCTTCTCCATTGGAAAATTTATAATCATCTCTTAGATGAAAAGTCCATGTAAGCGCATCATCACTTACTTCATATGATTCGGCAAAATCTCCAATAACTTCTAAATCGGCATTCCTTGTCAATAAGGTGTCGTGAAGAATTTGTGATTGGCTGTATAATCCCCATCTTTTTCTTGGATCAAATTCTCCTGGCGGTCTGGTACCCATGCAAATAACGAGTTCGTCTTTTATTTCTTCAGCTTCCGGTGTTGAATCCGAATAGGTTTGATCCGTTTGAGAGCATCCACATAATGAAATTACCAAAATCAATGCAACACTTAAAACAGATATAATTCTTTTGTAGCGCTTGTTCATATTATCCTCCTTTTGTTGGGAAATTGTATGGATACAATTTCTCAAATAAAAAACTAAAATAGCGAGTCGGAGAAGAAACACTAATTCTAATTGATAGTGATAATCATACTCAGACTTCATTTATCAAATTTATCAGAAGGTATGTCACAAATCAATATAAAAAAATAAACTTCATAATTCTTCATAATTAGTAATTATTGTTTTTCAAAATGTT
>JAKSCF010000197.1 GCA_022360735.1 Clostridia bacterium | reverse complement strand
AATTATGGATAAAACAAAAAGACCAACCGGAGCGTTTATTGGAATGATTGCTTTTTCAGCAGTTTTATATGTTGTGATGACATATTTACAAAAGAACATGTTGGTATCAAGCTATATACCAACGTATCTTGAAATGGAGCAAGGTGCCGCACAAGGCAAAATAATGTATTGGATTATGTGGATATTTGGAGATATGACAGAGGCAAACTTTTTTAAATCGTATATTGCGGGAATAGGACTTATTGCGGGAAGTATAGTTGCGCATTATCTTAACAAAAGAAATTCAAAATATCAAGGCATTAGTATCGCATATGGATCAGGGCTATGGCCGTGGGTTTTATGTGCATCAACGGTTAGTTTGATTTTATCTAATTTAGTATATGGGTGGAATCTTGCTAATGGGGGATGGTTTCCAACATTTGTTGTTTTTGTAAGTGTTCCGGCAGCGACGATATTGGTATATGGAGGTAATCTAAAAAATTTGTTGACAGGTGCAATAGCTGCTGTGATAGTATGTGTGCCGCTCTCAAGAATGTTTATGGTGCATATATGTGGAAATATCGGAATACCAGGTGTAGCAGGAAGTGTCTTTGGAATGTGGGCAGGTGCTATAATTTGTTTCGAAATATATAAATTGCTTCCTTGGATGCACTTACCTGAAGTAACACCTCCTGTTGAAAATGAACCTAAAAAGGAATACAAGCATATACATCCTTCTGCATTTTATGTTAAAAGAATACTTGCAGACTTTACCGAACCGGTTTTCGCAGGAAATGAGATAGCCAGTATTTGTATGTTAATAGGATTATTCATATCATGGGTGCTATGTCCCGAATTGCCTGTGTATGGTTCAGGAATTTTACCAACTTTACTTATGGCAGAATTTATTACCGGTGCAATTTCTATGTATGTTTATTGGGACTATTGGATGGAAAGAGCGTGGTTTCCTTCATTTCCTTCAATGGTCAGCGTTGCTCCGGGAATAGCATTGTTTTATGGTGGTAGTATACCGGTTGCCATTTTAGCAGCAATATTTGGAGGTATTATTTGTCCTGCAATGACAGATTTTGTTTTACAAAGATTACCAAAACATTGGCCGGCAGTGATTGGTACAACTTTTTCTATGACCGTTGGAACCATTGTAGTTGGAATGTTCGTTATTTGTACTAAAGGAATTATTCCGGGGTTATAAACGATAAATCGTTTCATATAACTTTTAAATAATTTTAAGAATGTATTTAAGAAAGGAGCAGAAAATGTTTAAAAATGTTAGTGAAGTAGGTAAAGAATCAGTAGTAAAAGTTGCTGCAATACAGTCTAAATTGCAGTTGGGAAATTTAGAGGGAAATGTTGAAAAAGGGATTAGCAGGATTACAGAAGCAGCGAATAATGGTGCGAAACTGATTGTATTAACTGAATTAAGTAATTCCGGATACACTTTTAATAATCGCGATGAAGCTTTTTTAGTTTCTGAGAATGTACCGGATGGTCCTACTGTGAAAAAGTGGGAAACGATAGCCAAAGAAAAGCAAATTTATATCGTTGCAGGGATATCTGAAAAAGATGAAACTCTATTATACAATACATCAGTGTTAATTGGACCAGAGGGCTATATAGGAAAATATAGAAAATTACATCTTTGGGATAGAGAAAAACTTTGGTATCAACCAGGTGACCTTGGTCTTCCAGTGTTCAATACAAAAATTGGAAGAATAGGAATGATGATCTGTTATGATGTTTGGTTCCAAGAAATGTGGAGGATATATGCAGTTCAAGGAGCAGATATTGTATGCTGCCCGGTAAATTGGGTTAATATTGATGTATTACCTGAAGAGATGCCTACATTTGGACCCTACAATGTGATGGTGGGCTGTTATAATAATGGATTAGCTGCAGTTGTAGCAGATAGAGTAGGAGAAGAGCGAGGCCTTGTTTTCCCCGGAATGAGCATGATAGCAGGACCTTTAGGATTGCAAATTGGTGGACCGGCTAGTAGAACTGATGAAGAAATAAAGTACGCAGAGCTAAATCTTTCTGACTCAAGAAGATTGCATTGGGCTGAATTTGCCGGAGCAAGATTGGATAGACGTGTTGATGTATACGACGCATTATGTGGTTACAAGGACGGAAAAGTAATGCCTTGGTAATAATATAACAGTAAAGAAATACAGGAAAATTGGGAAACCAATTTATCCTGAGATTATCGAAAAAAGGGTGTTGTTCTCAATAATGAGGACGATACCCTTTTTCAATATTATTACCTTATAACCTTTTAGAAGAGAATTGTTAATTCTTGGCTAATTCCTCTATGTTATCATAAGGCTATAGATATATAAAATGATTGGTAAGATAATGGAACGGACGAAATACCTTTTAAGGGTATACTATTTCTTGACGGTAAGGGGGTAACGAAAAAGAATTGAATTTAATCTCATTACTTCATATAATGAAAGATGTACAATAGGATGGCATATGGGTGAGAAATATGCCATTTTCGTACCACCATATACAAGATACGAGGTACGATATGAACACAAGAAGATCTTTTCGTTTGTTGGGTTTAAGCCTAATAGTTGTTTGTCTAATGGGTAGTATTGGATTGTTTATAGGGAAAAGAAACGCTCAAAATACAACGGCTGTAAAAGGACAATTACTTATGACAGAAGAACAGAGAGACCGGATCACTTTTCTGAATGGTGATTGGGCTTTTGCATGGAAAAAATTCTATAGTACATCAGAGTTTGAAGCGGCAAAGGAAAGTGGGTACGGCAGGGAATGGGATTATGTAAAAGTGCCGGGTATGTGGAATCGTTATGTCTTTCCAAAAGGTGTAGAGGGGAATCAACCGGAAGCTTTTGGTTATGGCACCTTTCATATTAAAGTTAATGGCTTGATACCAAACAAAGAATATGCCTTGAAATTACCTACATTTGGGACATCAGGAAAAGTCTTTATAAATGATCGGCTGATAAAGGAAGTAGGTAAGATTGGAAAGCGTAAAGAAGAATATGAGCCCAGATATGAAATTTCTATTGTTTATTTTACCCCTGAAACCGATTCGGTAGATATCATCGTTCAGGTAGCTAATTATACCTACGCCAGAGGTGGAATTTGGCTTCCTTTAAAGATGGCTGAAAAAGATATCATGGATCGTCATATTATTATACAGAAAGGTAAAGAGTATTTTGTTTTTGCTGTCTCAGTGGCTGTATTTTTTATAGGTTTGTTATTCTTTATTTTAGTGCATAGAAGTAAGAATCTCTTTTATTTTTTAATAAGTGATATTTTGATTATATTGTATTTGATGGTTTGTGGTAATAAATTGATTATCGAATGGATTCCATCCATCACCATGCATCAAATTGTCTTTGTTCAATATATGGTGATGTTTTTAGCACCACCGGTCTTTTTATTGTATATTACTGAGATGGTTACTTTTGCAAAAGGAAAAATATGGATATACATTTTAGGGGTCCATGGTATTGTTTTGACCATAGCAGCTATTTTTTTGCCGCTGTCCATATTAACAAAAATGGCTTATTATAATAATGCCATTGCATATATCGCTCTGATCTATTACCTATATGTAGTATTAGTTGCTGTGAATAAAAGCTATCGGGATGGTTATTTGCTATTAATATCCGGAGCAGTTATGGGTGTGACCATTGTTCATGACCTACTTTATGGTGCAGCATTGATCCACAGCTATTTTGATGAATTAATGGATACAGGATTTTGTATTGTCATTCTTTCTATGGGACTTATATTACTTTTTAGAGTGGCTAGAGTGCGATTAGAATTGGAACGCATAAAAGGAATTGAACAGGCTTATTTAAATGCTCAAATCAAGCCTCATTTTCTTTATAACGCTTTAAATACCATTGTAAGCCTTGTTCCACCTGAAGCTGAAGAGGTAGAAGATCTTATCATGTCTTTGTCAACGTATTTAAGAGGTACTTTGGAGTTTAAAAACACAAGAAAATTGGTACCTTTGGACCGAGAAATGAAAATGGTTAAAGCTTATTTGTCCATTGAAAAAGCACGTTTTCCGGATATTGATATTAGCATTTCCAATGACTTAGAAGAAGAAGCTTTTGTGCCGCCTTTAACCATTCAGCCATTGGTTGAAAATGCTATTAAACATGGATTAAGAAAAGGGAAGGATGCCCCCAAATTAAATATTAGTATAGAAAAGCTAAAAAGAGGGTTAAAAATAAAGGTTGAAGACAATGGTGTAGGAATAGACGATGCGACAATGGAGAAACTATATGAGCGACTTAATATAATGTCTTTATTATCTCAACAATCAGAAGAACTGCAGAGTATTGGTTTGTACAATGTGCATATTCGATTGCAAAGAGCCTTTGGAAAAGGTTTGGTTATTGAAAGCCAAGAAGGAAAAGGCACGGCCGTAAGCTTTATCATACCTGAAAAAGTTAAAAGGTTAATATAACTTTAAACCTTAAGCAAATGGATGATATTAGTTTTTACTACCTTTACAATATGATAGTCACATGTTAAAATATTTAAGATAAATCTTAAGCTAATTGAATAAATGCGTTGACAGAGAGAAGTAATTACTGAGTTTGTCCAAGAGAGTCGGTGGAGGCTGTGAACCGATACAAGGCATTAATGAAAGGAACTCTTGAGCATATGCTTTGAGTGGATGTACATACATCAACTAGGGTGGAACCGCGGAAGTAGTCTTTCGTCCCTTGCAGGGGCTAAAAGACTTTTTTTATTGTATAAATAGGGATTGTTATAAGTTAAGCTTTTATTAAATCTTAAATTCAAGCTAATATGGAATTTCAAAATAAAGTAAATCAAAATAAAAGGAGAATAAAAATGAGTAAAGAAAAAACAATGGATAAAATTTCGGCAATGGCCAAATCCAGAGGGTTTGTTTTCCCGGGCTCAGAAATATATGGTGGACTGGCGAATACTTGGGACTATGGGCCTTTAGGTGTAGAACTAAAAAACAACATCAAAAAAGCTTGGTGGAAAAAATTTATCCAAGAATCTCCCTATAATGTAGGGGTAGATGCAGCCATACTGATGAATCCTAAAACATGGGTAGCATCCGGTCACGTAGGTGGATTTAACGACCCTTTGATTGACTGCAAGAAGTGTAAATCAAGATATAGAGCCGACCAATTGGTAGAAGGACATATCGCTAAAAAAGAAGAACAACAAATAACTGTAGATGGATGGGCCAATGAGAAGCTTGAAAAGTACATTACAGACGAAAAAATAGTTTGTCCGGACTGTGGGGCTTCTGATTTTACTCAAATTCGTCAATTTAACCTGATGTTTAAAACTTTCCAAGGCGTTACCGAAGACTCTAACACAGAAATATTTTTAAGACCTGAAACGGCTCAAGGTATTTTTGTAAACTTTAAAAATGTAGCCAGAACCACTAGAAAAAAAATACCCTTTGGTATAGGCCAAATTGGAAAATCTTTTAGAAATGAAATCACACCCGGAAACTTTACCTTTAGAACAAGAGAGTTTGAGCAAATGGAGCTTGAGTTCTTCTGTAAACCGGGAGAAGACATAGAATGGTTTAATTATTGGAAAGATTTCTGCGTTAATTGGCTGCATGAATTAAATATGACACCGGAAAACATTAAACTCAGAGATCATGATGAAGAAGAATTATCTCACTATAGTAATGCCACAACCGATTTAGAATATAAATTTCCATTTGGATGGGGAGAACTATGGGGTATTGCAGACAGAACAGATTTTGACTTGAAGCAGCACATAGAACATTCAGGTGTAGACTTAGTCTATCATGATCCGGTGACCAATGAAAAATATGTACCATATTGCATTGAGCCTTCACTTGGAGCAGATCGAGTGACTTTAGCATTCTTAATTGATGCCTATAATGAAGAAGCATTAGAAGATGGATCTGAAAGAGTTGTTTTAAAATTCCATCCAGCTCTTGCGCCATTTAAGGCTGCCGTATTACCACTTACAAAAAAATTAAATGATGATGCAATAAAAGTATATGAGCAGCTGTCTAAACATTTTATGATGGATTATGATGTAACCGGCAGTATTGGAAAACGCTATAGAAGACAAGATGAAATCGGTACACCATTCTGTATTACTTTTGATTTTGACTCTTTAGAAGATCAATCTGTAACCATCAGGGAAAGAGATACTATGGAACAAGTAAGAGTACCGATTGCTGAATTAAAGAACTATCTGGAGGAAAAAATAGAATACTAATTCAGGGAACAGGTGACAGAAAAACCAAATCTAAAAAATTTATTTTAGATTTGGTTTTTTTATGTTAACAATTATGATGTTTTATTATATAATATAGCACATATAATAAATAATGTGGCATATTAAACATATATATTGGCGAAAGGGGTGATTCAAATAGAATTAACTGAAAGACAAAAACAAATTATAGAAATCGTTAAAAACCAGCAGCCTATAACCAGTGATAAAATAGCTGAAACCATTAATATCACACGGTCAACCCTAAGAACAGATCTTTCCGTATTGACCATGATCGGTATTTTAGATGCCAGACCTAAAGTAGGATATTATTATGCCGGTAATTCGGAGGCTGAAATCATTTCTAATAAGATTAAAAATGTTAAAGTATCGGAAATAAAATCAGTACCAACGGTTATTGACGAACAATCTACTCTTTACGATGCAATTGTAACCTTATTTTTAGAAGATACAGGCACTCTATTTGTGTTGTCACATGGGTATCTTGGGGGAGTCGTATCCAGAAAAGATTTGTTAAAAAGTATGATGGGTGGGTCAGATACCGAGAAAGCACCTATTGGAATGATTATGACGAGAATGCCTAATGTTGTAACCATACAAGATACGGATACTGCTT
>JAKSCF010000355.1 GCA_022360735.1 Clostridia bacterium | reverse complement strand
TAAATATTCAAGTCAACTGTTTGGTAGTGGATAACAAATATATTCCTGTCAATATGTTTATGAACTTTATAGAAAAAAACATAGACAACATGAAATATTTTTATATTTTATCCGAAGAAAATACACCTATGGCCATTACGCTTTTAAAGAACAAAGGGATTATTGTTATACCCCCCATGTTAACGGAAAAACAAATGGTCAATATGATATATCAAAACATACTTGGAGAGAGTCACAGCGAAAATAATAATGTAGTGGTCTTTTTGGGTGCTGATAGTAAAGTAGGGACAAGCATGATTTCACAATGTATTGCTGAAAAACTATCTTCAGATAATGACATAAAAGTCTTGCTGGCAGTATTGGACGGTAAACCCGGAATGGACTATATACACTACAATGATAATTGTGTAGGAATTGATACCATCAAAGGAAAAATTGCGCATCAAATACTAAGCGAAGAAGAGCTTGAAAACGTCTGTATTAAAATCAACCGGCTATATATACTGCAAGGGACACAAACCATCGTCAACAGAGCGCACTATCACCCTGAACACATTGAAACCTTCTTGGAATTGGCATCTCAAGCTTTTGATATTGTTATAGTAGATGCCGGGTGCAATGTAGAGCTGGGAATGACAATTGGAGCATTAAACAGCACACAGCACAGATGCTTAGTTTCCACTCAGCAGAGTACATGTTTAAAGCATTTTAAATTAGTAAGAGATCAAATATTATCTAAATTGAATATTCAAGATTTTGTTTTAATTATTAATAAATATATGGAAAACAATGAATTGCCGGATAAGCATGAACTTTCCCGTTATTATACTGCACCTATTGTGGCTGCAGTACCTTATTCAGAATACGGATGGCAGGCAGAGATAGAACAGTGCTCTTTACTCAACTTTCACGAACTATTTTACAAAGATGCCATTAGTCATATAACGTCGTTTATTGAAGAAACGCTGAAAATAAAAAAAGAGATTAAAAAAGAAAAAAAGGGTTCATTCTTCAG
>JAKSCF010000463.1 GCA_022360735.1 Clostridia bacterium | reverse complement strand
TTTACTGGCCGGTCCAATTCATTAATACTGTCTAATTTAGAGAAGCTGGCTCAGACAGGAGTCCAGATTATAGTGAGAGTTCCGGTGGTTCCAACATTTAACAGCACGCCGGAAGAGATAACAGCCATCGCTTCATATGTGGCGAAGATTAAAGGTATCAAGGCATTGCATTTATTACCTTATCATCGTCTCGGTGAAAGTAAATATGCAGAATTGGGTAGAGCATATGATTTTGCTCTTATGGAACCTTTGCAGCATGAAGCAATGACCAAGCTATTAGATATTGTTAAGCGTTCCGGGTTGCATTGTCAAATCGGAGGATAGAAGATCAACCGGATTCAATGATGGGGAGAACTGTTGATCGTTATGGTCGATATAATAAGCAGTAAAGCCTGCTCGTCTTTGTAATAAATCTAAAATTTTCATTGTCAACATAGACGAGCAGGCCGATAAATATTTGATCAAATTGGAAAGGTAAGTTTTATGGGAACAGCTATTGAACAAGCCACACAGCGTATCATACAAGAATCGGTTCCAGGTAAACAGGTTACCATTGCCCATGCTATCGCATCGCCTATGCCGGATATATATGAGCGCTTGGGTATAGACGACAGGGGTGCAATAGGCATTTTGACGCTGTCGCCTTATGAAACTGCTATAATAGCAGCAGATATAGCAACAAAGGCGGCAGATGTGGAAATCGGATTTTTAGACCGTTTTACAGGGTCGGTGGTGATAAGCGGCGATGTGCAGAGTGTCTCAACAGCCCTTGAGGCGGTAACCGATACATTAAGCAATCTGTTGGGATTTACTACAGTTCCTATTACAAAGACATGAGAAAGAAACGCGTTATGGTGATAGGTCCAGCCCGTTGTGGAAAGACAACACTGGTCAATGAACTCAATGATTATAAAGGGTTGTTACGAAGAACACAAGATACCATCTATGGGCCGAAAACCATTGATGTTCCGGCTGCTTATATCCAAAACCCCTGGATGTATATGCATACCATTGCAATGGCACAGGATGCGTCACATGTGCTCATTTTAATAGATCAGTCGAATCCGGTGGAAAGCTATTCGCCTGGCTTTGCAAAGGTATTTAGATGTCCTGTGGTTGGCGTGATAGCAAAGTGTGATCTAAAACTGGAAAATGAGGCCTTGTGTATCAAGCAGTTAAAGCAGATAGGCGTTTTACAACCCTATTTTAAGGTGAGTGTCCATAAAGGAATAGGAACCCATGCTTTAAAGGCATATTTATTTAATCCAAATGAGATGTAAAGGGGAAGGTGTATGAAATTCATAACCGAAGAAGATTTGCGGGCTGTTTATAGAAGAGAACCTTTTACCACCTATGAAATGGAACCAGGAACAAGAATTACGCCGGGTGCACGCCAGTTTTTAGCGGACCGTGGCATCAATATGTTTGATGATGTGCCTTTTGTAAAGCAACATACCGTTAATGCGGCATCTGCACTTTCTGGGGATGTAAAGCAGGAGGAGGCACAGGAAAAGCAGGTTTCCTGGAGGACTAAGAAGCTATACGGCAAGATGAAAACCATGGAAGCTCTATTTCTTTCCACTGGTGCAGAGCTTTTAAACAGAGATGCTTCTTTATCTCATAGTGTTATCAATTTAGGCAAACAGCTCCGTAGTATCCGAACTTTTGACGAAGGTAAGTGCTTGACAGAAATCGTATGTTGCCGGGAGTGTCAAGGAATGAATCCAAGGACTTTTTATAAAGATATGGGAGACTGTTTTGATATTACAGAGTTTCATATACAGCTTGAAAAAGGCAGAGAGATTTTGGCATTGCATCAACTGAGATGCCGGCTCCGTGAGGTGATCTCTGTAGTTATGGAAGCATATGAAGGCGATGAAAATAAAATAACGTTGTGCGAAGCAATGATAGGTCAAGTCAATAGAATGATAAATGCTTTATCTCAAATGATTTGTTCAGCAGTTGGAGGAAAAGAATGTCAGAGAAAAAGTTAACTTATGACTACTGTGATGGACTGGTTCAGGAGTTTGAAGAAGTGATAGAAAACCCTATAAGAAGCCGATCTTCTGTATATTATACGGGGGTAGATCTGGGAACGGCATGCGTTGTTGTTGCGGTTTTAGATGAAAATTACAGACCTGTGGCCGGCGCTTACCAATATGCAGACGTAGTTCGTGACGGAATGGTTGTGGATTATATTGGGGCGATCCATATTATAAAAAAGATGAAACAGGAGCTTGAGGAAAAATTAGATACGGAACTGATTTATGCAGCGGCAGCTATACCTCCCGGTACTGACCGACTTGATTCAGGAGCGATAAAGAATGTCGTTCAGGCAGCAGGTTTTGAACTTACAAATTTACTCGACGAACCTACTGCAGCCAATGAAGTGCTCAAGATGCAAAATGGTGCGGTTGTGGATATCGGTGGGGGTACTACAGGCATTTCAGTTTTAAAAGACGGAAAAGTCATTCACGTAGTCGATGAGCCTACCGGCGGCACTCACTTTTCACTGGTCATTTCCGGTGCGTATAAGATAGATTTTGCTGAGGCAGATCAATTCAAACGTGATGAAAAAAATCATAAGGAACTGATTCCGGTTTTAAAGCCGGTAGTTGAAAAGGTTGCTTCAATCATTAGTCGGAACATAAAAGATCATCATGTGGAAGAAATATCTTTAGTAGGCGGTACATCCGGACTGACCGGGATTGAAAATATTATAGAAGAACAAACCGGTATTTATACTCACAAACCAATGAATCCAATGTTTGTAACGCCACTGGGTATAGCCCTTAGCTGTCAACAGGAAATTATGGATTAGAAAGGGTGTTTAATATGGATTATCGAATTATTAAATCTCCCACAAAGGGTACATTGGATATTTTAAAACACCGAGTAAGGTCCGAATGCAGTGCAGCGGTTGATCATGTTGATGCCGTTGGATTGGTACAAGGGAAGATGATTGAAATGATTTGTGCGGCAGATATCGCCGAAAAGGCGGCTGGCGTTACTGTGGAAGATATTAGGGGAACCTGTCCCCAGCATATGATATTGCTCGCAATTTTCGGAGATACCGCATCTGTTGAAGATGCAATCCATAAAATTAAACAGAATCGGAAGAAGGGAATTATATATGATAACAGCAAGACTTATTGACAATGTATGGGCAACAAGAAAAGTAGAATCATTAAATGGACTAAAATTTATGCTTGCAGAAGTCATCGGCGGCGTTTGCGAGGGCGAACGTCTGGTGGTAGCAGATACCATCAGCGCGGGCATAGGTGACAGAGTAATTGTCACTCAGGGTTCGTCGGCAAGAAGGATGTTGGGTGATGACAATATTCCCATTGATGCTGTTGTTGTTGGAATCATTGACGAAGATTGCGAATTTGCATGATTTAGGGAGGTATGAGAATGAGCCTTCTTGATAGGGTAAAAGAAGCCGGCATCATTGGTGCAGGCGGCGCAGGATTTCCTACTCATGTAAAACTAGCATCAAAAGCGGACTATATACTCCTCAACGGTGCTGAATGTGAGCCGCTTTTAAGAGTGGACCAACAGTTGATGGAGATGTTTCCCGAGGAAATCATAAAAGGCCTTGAAGCAGCAGGAAGATGTATAAAGGCCAATAAAGCCATTATAGGTATTAAAAGAAAGCATAAAGAGGTCATTGCTATTTTAAAGGATAGAATTAGAACACTACGGCTGGAGGATTTTGTCGAGGTTGGTGAACTTCTTGATATTTATCCTGCAGGGGATGAGCAGGTTTTGGTTTATGAGCTTACGGGCAGGGTAGTACCTGAAGGCGGTATTCCTATTCAGGCAGGTTGTGTCGTAGTCAATTCAGAGACTGCATTCAATATTTATAAAGCGTTATTGGGAACACCTGTTACCGATAAATATATCACTGTAGCCGGAGACATTCCTAACAGAGTGACTGTGAAGGTACCTGTAGGAATGCCCATTATAGATGTTTTAAAGCAGAGTGGTATCAAAAACTTCCATGATTATAGGGTTATTGACGGTGGGCCTATGATGGGCTCTGTTATGAGCAATCTGGACGGATTTGTTACAAAAAAAAATAAAGGCTTTGTAATACTGAAGAAAGACCACCCTTTAATTCGTAAGAAGTCGGTGACAATGGACCAGGCCAGAAGAGTGAACAGAGCAGCTTGTGCACAATGTCGTATGTGTACCGATATGTGCCCTCGTTTTCTACTGGGGCACAATACCCAGCCCCATAAGATCATGAGATCGTTGAATTATGCGTTGGGTGATTTAGAAGGCCAGAAGACCGCACAATTATGTTGCCAGTGTAGTTTATGTGAGTTATTCACATGTCCTACAGGAATTTATCCGGAAGCTGCCAATCATTTTTTTAAAGCAAAGTTGGAAGAACAAAATTTACGCTACCAACCGACACAGAAAGTATTTGAAGCGCGAAATGCAAGGGGGTATCGGTTAGTTCCCAGCAAGAGACTGATTGCTAGAATAGGTCTTTATGATTGTGATCAACCTGCTCCAATGACAGAAAATTCCATAAACCCTGAAGTAGTAAAGATTGCAACAAGACAGCACATAGGTGCGCCTGCGGCTCCTGTAGTTTCAGCCGGTGACCATGTAAAGGCCGGACAGTTAATCGGTAAAATCCCGGAAGACAGTCTGGGAGCTGCTATTCATGCAAGCATTTCCGGAAGCGTTGTGGAAAGCGGAAATGATTTTATTGCAATAAGGAGGGATTGATATGGCCAATGCAATAGGTATGGTTGAATTGACAAGTATTGCACGGGGTATTTATGCAGCGGACCGGATGGTAAAAATATCAGAGGTAGAAATTGTTACAGCCGGGTCGACTTGTCCCGGTAAATATATAGCTGTCATTCACGGTGATGTCGCTGCAGTGGAAGACTCGGTAAGGATGGGTGTAACAACAGCCGGAGAATATTGGGTGGATTCCATTGTTATCCCAAATGTCAGTCCACAGGTATTTCCTGCTATAACAGGCGCTACCATGCCGGAGAGAATAGAAGCCCTTGGAATTATGGAGTCATTTTCATTGGCAACCATGGTAATTGCTGCAGATGCTATTCTGAAAGCGGCTGAGCTTGAACCATTAGAACTCCGTCTTGGAACAGGTCTCGGAGGTAAATCGTTTTTCACATTTACAGGAGGTGTATCGGATGTACAGACAGGTGTAAAAGCCGGCAAAAATATAGCAGAAAAGAAAGGTTTGTTGGTCAATGCCGAAGTGATCCCTTCACCTTCTGATAGGCTGATGCCATCTTTGCTCTAAAGAGTAAAGCTCGATATATGAAAGGATGTCAATCCAAATGAAAAGATTAATTTGTGCAAAAGACGTTGAGGCCCTAGGCAGTCAGGGCCGGAAAGTACTCTACATTGACGATAATACAATAATAACGCCCTCTGCAAAGGATGCGGCAAGAACTTTAAAAATTGAATTTTCAACAGATACTCAGCCTCCGTCTCAAGTTTATACGGCAGATTCCCCTTGTGAATCAGCTGCAACAGCATCGGATGGCATTGACAGTAATATGATCTATACGGTTCTTAAAGTATTGGCTGACAAAGGGATGCTGCAGGGCGTGATGGATTCAATTGCAAATGATGTTCCTTATGTTTCTGAAAAAGACAGCTGCGGGCTTAAGATTGTCAGAGGGAATTCAGTTAAGCTGGAGGCTTTTGATACAGGAAATCCTGATGATAGAGTATTCTATCAGAAAATGATGAGTGCTGATGACGGCTGCTCAATGAACGCAGGTTTTATCACAATTGAAAACTGTCAGTTTGAACGGGAATGTGCGTGTGAAGAAATCTATTACATCGTTGAAGGAACATTAACGGTAACGGTTAACAAAAAAACTTACACGGCTCAATCTGGTGATTCAATATTTTTCCCTAATGGATCTAAGATTGCTTTGGGTTCACCTAATAAGATGAAAGCATTTTATGTTACTTATTAGTCAGTTGGACAAAGTTTAGGAGGTATGTAAATGCAGGCACTTGGTATGATTGAAACAAGAGGTTTGATTCCGGCTATAGAAAGTGAAGATGCAATGCTTAAGGCAGCGAATGTAAAGCTGGTAGAAAGATATTTTGTAAAAGGTGGTCTTGTAACAGTTGTAATAGAAGGGGATGTAGGTGCTGTCAAGGCGGCAACAGATGCGGGTGCAGCAGCAGCACGGAGAATTGGTGAAGTGATTTCAGTACATGTAATTCCCAGACCTCATGAAGAAGTTGGAAAGAAAATTATAACGCCCAATACCATAAGGTTTGGGAAAGTAATCAATGAAATTCCGTCTGTTGTGGTAACAGAAGAAAAAGAAGTTAAAACAGTGGAAAAAGTAGAATCTGCTGAAGGAGAAGTGGTCACCATTGAAGAAACCGTGATATCTCCTCCTGCAGTAGAAGATCTGCATAAAGAAGATTTAGATGAGCTTGTGTATGACTACAGTTTTGAAAAAGCGCTTGAAGTCTTAAGTCAACTCAAAGTGTCAAAATTAAGAAATTTAGCTCGTGAATATAAAGAATTCGGTATTACCGGAAGATTAATCTCCAATGCAAATAAGAATTTACTCATTGAGGAATTCAAAAAGTATTACAATGCAACGGATTAAGCTATGTTTCTAAAACAATATATTTTAGGGGAAAAGAAAGGAGGAATCGCAGAATGGGTCATTTTGATTATGATTTGCGCTCAGTACAAGAAGTGAGAAATCTTGCTCGTCTTGGTAAAATTGCAACTGAGAAGATTGCAACTTACACGGAAGAACAGATTGACAGGATTCTTCGCAACATGGTTAGAGCAGCTGAGGAGAATATCGGTATGCTTGCTGAAATGGCAGTCGAAGAAACAGGCTTTGGTAAGGTAGCGGATAAGGCTTACAAGAATCATATGGCTTCAGGACTTCTTTATGACGCAATCAAAGATATGAAAACCATTGGTGTGGTTCGAGAAGATGTGGTGAATAAGGTGATAGAAATCGCCGATCCGGTTGGTCTAATCATGGGTATCGTTCCATCAACCAATCCAACTTCAACTTGCATCTTTAATTCGATCATTGCAATCAAATCGAGAAATGCAATCGTATTTTCACCCCATCCTTCGGCAGCCAAGTGCACTATAAAGGCAGCGCAGTTGATGCATGAGGCTGCATCGGCAGCAGGAGCTCCCGAAAATGTTATTGGCTGCATCTCAATACCCTCAATGGCAGCAACCGATGAATTGATGCACAGCAAAGAAGTTGATCTTATCATAGCAACAGGTGGTTCCGGTATGGTCAAGGCTGCATACAGTGCGGGTAAACCTGCTTTAGGCGTAGGCGCCGGTAATACACCGGCTTATATTGAAAGAACCGCTGATATTCAGCAGGCTGTTGCAAATATCATTGCAAGCAAGACCTTCGACAACGGTACCATCTGTTCGTCGGAGCAGTCAATCATCTGCGAAGAATGCAATAAAGAGGCTGTAATAGCTGAATTTAAAAAACAGGGCGGTTACTTTATGACGGCTGAAGAAACCCATAAAATTTGTCAATTGTTGTTCAATAACAACCACAGTATGAATACTAAAATCGTAGGAAGATCTGCTGATGTTGTCGCTGAAGCAGCCGGCATTACGATTCCGGCAGGAACCAGAGTGCTCATCGGAGAACAGGGCGGTGTGGGTGATGATTATCCATTATCCTATGAAAAGCTGACACCCGTACTGGCTTTCTATACGGTTAAAGATTGGCATGAAGCGTGTCATTTAAGCATTCAACTTCT
>JAKSCF010000069.1 GCA_022360735.1 Clostridia bacterium | reverse complement strand
ATTTGATGAAAGTTTTAGAAATAACATTAAACAATGGAATAGATCCCTGTACAGGTAAGCAGGTAGGGATTAAAACAGGAGATTCAACTGAATTTACTTTGTTTGATGATCTTATTGCTGCATATAAAAAACAGTTGCATTATTTTATAGATATCAAGATTAAGGGTAATAATTTGATTGAAAAGCTTTACGCAACTTATATGCCGGCTCCATTTTTATCGATAATTATCAGCGATTGTATCGTGAATGGAAAAGATTATAATGCTGGTGGTGCCAGATATAATACAACTTATATTCAGGGAGTGGGGATTGGTACAATAACAGATAGTTTAGCAGCGATAAAATATCATGTTTTTGAGCAGAAGAATTTAAGTATGACAGAGTTGTTGACTATTTTAAAACAAAATTTTGCAGGTCATGAAAATATTCAACAACAATTAATAAATCGTACACCGAAATATGGTAATGATGATGATTTTGCAGATGATATTATGGCTTCTGTTTTTACCGCATTTTATGAAGAGGTGAATGGACGGATCAATATGAAAGGCGGAGTTTATCGGATTAATATGCTACCAACAACCTGTCATGTTTATTTTGGGTCGGTTATTGGTGCTTCTCCAGATGGTAGAAATGCTAGAGAACCACTTTCTGAAGGTATTTCACCAGTACAGGGAGCAGATCGGTTTGGTCCAACTGCTGTGATTAAATCTGCTGCTAAAATGGATCAAGTAAAGACTGGTGGAACTTTGCTTAATCAGAAATTTACACCAGAATTATTAGCAGAGGATACAGGGCTCAAAGCAGTTGCTCAATTGGTAAGAGCATATTTTAAACTCGATGGTCACCATATTCAGTTCAATGTGGTAGATGCAGAGACATTGAGAACTGCTCAAAAAGAACCAGATAAATATAAAGACTTGATTGTTAGGGTAGCGGGATATAGCGATTATTTTAATAATCTAAACAAAGATTTACAGGATGAAATTATCAAGAGAACGGAGCACAAGAATTTTTAATCGTTATAGAGCTGGTGACTGTAGGATAAGCGCTAAAAGAGATAGATAACTGTTGGCGTAAAAAATATATTAGTTTATGATTAGCCCACAAAAAGCATACACTTTTTACCAAAAAACAAGCTAAAGTGAACTAAATCATGGTTTAAAAGTTATTGATTAATCAATGCATAAAACCGCCATGATCCTTTAAATACCAACGTTTATATGATATAATTAAGGTATAAATAATTAAACTTTGAGGTGGTTTTATGTGGTCAAAAAATAGTTTTCAACAAATGTCGTTAAATGATACAGTCTTAAATATGCCTAAATATCTTAAAAAAACATTATATGAAAGTTGGGCTCAACCTTTTCAAGAGATCATTTTTCCAGCTATCAATGAAGACCGGTTCTCTATTCTATATAGTGATAAACCATCGAGACCAAATTCACCAGTAAATGTGATAATAGGTGCTTTAATTTTAAAAGAAATTTTCCAACTATCTGACGAAGAACTAATCGGATCCATTTATTTTGATACTAGATTCCAATATGCTTTAAGATTGACCAGTGAAGAAAAACCACCAGTTTCAATAAATTCATTTACTAATTTCAGAGTACGTAATTATGACTATTATGAAGAAACAGGCATTGATTTAATACAAGAAGAAATCGAAGACATTTCTAAACTTATTGCTGATGTTTTAGAAATAAAAGGCAATAAAGTTAGAGTTGATTCATTTATGATAGCGTCTTCTTGTAGAAATTTATCAAGAATAGAACTTATTTATACTGTAAATGCGCAGTTTATTAAAAAGCTAAATCAAATAGATAAAGATGTAATTCCTGAAGAATGCTTAGTATATCTTGAAGAAGGCCATAAAAATGAAACCATTTACAAAACCAGAGATAAAAATTCAGAATCAAAATTAAAATTCCTATTAAGACAGGCTAAACTTTTATATGATGCTGGTTTAAAGGCTGGCTCCAAGATTACTGACACTGGGGAATTCAAGATACTTAAAAGGATGCTTGGGGAACAGACTAAAAATGATGATGATTTTGATAATCTTGCTCCCAGTAATATAGAGCCAAAAGAAAACAATGAAATATCTCCAGATAGTCTTCAAAATCCAAGTGATCCCGATGCAACCTATCGGTATAAATATGGTGATAACATTGGTTATACTGCAAATCTAGTTGAACAGTTTGATGAGGAAAATGGTATAATTCAAACTTATGACCTTAAACCAAACACCTATAGTGACCAACAATTTAGTAATGATATAATTGAAAAACTAGACGTTGAACAAAATAACAATGGTTTTATACAAATGCTAACAGACGGAACATATTTTTCAATAGATCTTGCTAAAAAAGCTCTTTTAAAAGGAATAGAATTAATTCCTGGTGAACTTACTGGTAGAAAACCTGATGACTCTAAGTTAAGCTATGGCTCTACATTCATTATTGATAAAGAAGAAAATATAATCTCAGCTTGTTTTAAAGGTCAAAAACCTGTTAGTACTAATTATGATGAAGAAAAAGAGATATATACAGCTAAATTTTCTAAAGACACTTGTGCTGAATGTGATCATATGAAGCAATGTCGAATTCAAGCCAAAAAGAAATTTAATACTGTAAGGTTTAGCAGAAAACGGTATATGTCAGATAGCATCCGAGAAAAAATGGATACTAAAGAATATATCAAGCTTGCCAACCAGCGGGCTGGTGTTGAGGGCTTACCCTCTGTCTTTAGACGGTTCTACCATGTTGATCGAATGCCAATCAGAGGACTAGTAAAGTCAAAGATATGGTTTGGATTCAAGGTAGCAGCCAGTAATGTTAAGAAACTATTTAAAAGGCATAAAACAGTTCCTGTCTAATGGAATTAACAAGTATACTTTCTTTTTTCTTTTAATTTATCATGTAGAACTTTTAAAAGTGTTAAATTTAAGTGTTTTTGTTTTACAATCATAAATGAAAATCTAACAGATAAACTTAAGGATTTAGCTTGATGCTATTTCTATATGAAGAAGATCGATTTGGCATTAATGAGAATGAGTTTATTAATATTCCTCAATTTATGGCTATAAAAAAGTATTTTGATGAAACCTATTTTACCCACTATGATTTTCTCAATCTAAATCGAAAAGAATTTTTAAAATTATTGAATATTAAACGAGCTATAATGCAACCAGCTATGAAAAAACATATGACTTCCTTACAATTTTTTTTTAATATAGGGTATCTTAGCTATAATTTATTTGATTTTAGATTTGCGAAAATAGCTTTTAGAAAAGCTTTAAATGAATCTGAAGATGATTTT
>JAKSCF010000410.1 GCA_022360735.1 Clostridia bacterium | reverse complement strand
GGAAGATAAAGAGGTGTATCAATTAGTAGAGCTAGCTAAAAGTATTGGTGTAAATAAGGTGAGTTGTATACTCTAAAATATTTTTCTGCATATTCTTTTGTTGATTACTTTTATTCCCTCTAATATAATGATTGTAAGATAAAATACTAAATGATTTGGTATGGAGTGATTATAATGTATTTAAGGATATCTTTTTTATTACTTTTATGTATTCCCGTGTTATATATTTTCTTTATTCTTTTCAATCAATTGATAGATGAATTGGTTTATAAGGATAGAAAAAGTGATGATCATAAAAACTATGATTACCAGCAGGATTACATTTTTCAAGAGTACAAAATTAATAAAAGAAGAGAAGATTTTAAAGTGATACGATAGTCATTAAAAAAATTGAAACAATAGGAGTACCAGTTTTAATATGAGAGGATATTTTATAAGTATTGAAGGTCCTGATGGATCTGGGAAATCTACACAAATAGAACTATTAAAAAAATATTTTGAGAAAAAAGAATTTAATACTTTAATTACTCGAGAACCGGGTGGAACTCGAATAGGTGAAAAGATCAGGGAAATTATTTTAGATAATTCCCATGTTGAAATGGATTATGTGACAGAAGCTCTGCTGTATGCAGCTTCGAGAGCACAACATGTGGCACAGGTCATACAACCGGCTTTAGAAGCCGGAAAGACAGTTATTTGTGATCGCTTTGTAGATTCCAGTCTGGTTTATCAAGGTGTAGGAAGACAATTGGGTGATAGTGTCAAGATTATTAATGATATCGCCATTAGAGGCTGTATGCCGGACATCACTTTTTTATTTAAAATAGACCCGGAAGAAGGTAAAAAAAGAATACAAAGCGAAGACCGATTAGAAATGGAAAAAATGGATTATCATTATAAAGTGTATAATGCTTATCTGGAATTGGAAAAATTATATCCTAATAGGATTAAAGGGATTGATGCATCTAGAAAAGTAGAAGAAATTCATGAAGACATTATACAATATATAGAGAATTTATTAGCAAAAGTATAAAAATGGAGGCTTTCATGAGTTTAAAAGGTGTCATAGGTCAAAATCGAATGATTCAAACACTGCAGTTTTCATTGCAAGAAGGAAATGTATTTCATGCATATATATTTGAAGGCGCTGAAGGAATAGGAAAAAAATTTACAGCTTTCAATTTTGCCAAAGCCATATTATGTCATGAAAAAGAGGAGACCTGTAATCAATGTTCTGCTTGTAAAAAGATGGATCATGGTAATCATCCCGATTATCATTTTATAGAGCCTGATGGAAAAAGCATTAAAGATTCACAGATTGAAGACGTTCAAGACATTATGGCTAAAAAACCCTATGAAAGTCAAAATACCGTTATTATTATTGATAAAGCAGAAACCATGACGGTGAGAGCTCAAAATAGGTTTTTAAAGACTTTAGAAGAGCCTCGTGGTGATTCCATTGTTATTTTATTGACGATCAACGCCAATAGCTTGCTTCCAACTATTTTATCCAGATGCATGGTTATGAAGCTTAAGCCGGTACATCGGGATACAATCTGTAATTATTTAATAGAAAAATATGGAATAGAAAGAAAGGATGCTATAGTATTAGCTGCTTTTGCATATGGTAACATTGGACGTGCAGAGCAACTTCATCAATCTGAATTGTTTAAAGAAAATAGAATAAAATGTATCAAAATTGCTCAACAATTATCATTGATCAAAGAAGAAGATTTCTATCATATTGTACATGCTATTGAGGAATTGAAAGATATTTCCTCCGAATTTTTTGATATGCTGGAATTTTGGTATAGGGATATTATCTTGCTTAGAGTAAAGGGTAATCGTGATTTAATAGTGAATAGCGATTATATGGATGTTTTGCTTCGAGAGGCAGATAATATTGGATATGATAAGGCTGCTAAAATCATTTATATTATAGAAGAAGCTAAAAAAGATATAAAAATGAATCTTAACTATAATTTAGTTATAAAGAATATGCTTTTAAAAATACAGGAGGTGTAGATATGGTAAAAGTAATAGGTGTCAGATTTAAAAAAGCCGGTAAAATATACTACTTTGACCCTGATGAATTTGATATAAAAGCAGGTGATAAAGTTATTGTTGAAACATCAAGAGGAATTGAATTTGGAAATGTTGTTGTTGGCATTAAAATGGTAAGCGAGGATGAGATTGTACAACCATTAAAAAAAGTTGTTAGAATTGCTACCGATAAGGATATAGAACATCATTCTGAAAATCTCCAAAATAAAGAAAAAGCCCTTGGTCTCTGCCAGCAAAAAATTGACAAGCATAACCTTAAAATGAAGTTGATCGATGTTGAGTATACTTTTGATAATAATAAAATTATTTTTTACTTCACAGCAGAAGGAAGAGTGGATTTTAGAGAGCTGGTAAAAGATTTAGCTGCAATTTTTAAGATGAGAATAGAGTTAAGACAAATTGGAGTCAGAGATGAAGCTAAAATGTTGGGTGGTATAGGCACCTGCGGCAAGAATTTATGCTGTTCTTCATGGCTTGGTGAGTTTGATCCTGTATCTATCAAGATGGCCAAAGTACAGAATTTATCATTAAATCCGTCTAAGATATCCGGTACTTGCGGCCGGTTAATGTGCTGCTTAAAGTATGAAAGCGAAACCTACCAGAAGCTTAGAAGAGGTTTGCCGGATGTTGGGGAAAGAGTAAAAACACCGGATGGCTTTTGCAGAGTTATTGAAAGCAGTATCATAAGTGAAAAAGTAAAGGTTAGACCTATTTTGGAAAATGCTCAAGAAAATTGTGCTGAAAAACTAGGAGAAGATATTTTAACATTTGATAAAAAAGATATCGTTAGAATAGAACCCAAGTGTCAGAAGATAACAGATGAAATAGATGAGGAAATGCTTGACGAGTTTAAAGAAATTTTAGATGAATAAATTACAAAGGAATGAGTGAAGTGAAAAAATACACTTTTCTATTTTTCATAGTACTTCTAATATTTTTGATAGGATGCACTCCAATTGATACCGGTGAACCTGTGAAACCGGGTGTAGAGACGGATGATCCTGAAAATAATAACGAAGGTTTAAATGATGGAGAGCAATTAGATGAAGCCGGTGTTTTTGAAGGTGATGAGGCAAAGGATTTCTACCTTGAAGACAATAAGGGTAATGGTATAAGGTTATCAGAAACTTTTGGAGAGCCAATTATCTTGAATTTTTGGACTTCATGGTCAGTGGAATCTGAATCTGTTAATATGTTGTTATCAGAGTGCTATGAAACGTATAAGGACAAAGTGCAATTTATTTCTCTCAATATAACAGCAGTAGAGGGAAATAACCTGGAATATGTTATTAAGCATATTCGATTAAAAGGATATGAATTTCCGATATATTTTGATTTAGAAGGTGAGGTAGCTGAAAAATATTGGATCAGATCTTTTCCGGCAACTTATTTAATTGATAAAAACGGTTATGTCTCTAAAATATATATTGGGGAAATTGATAAAGAAGAATTATTCGATGAAATAAAAAAAATAGAAGAATAAGCCAGGTGTTGTATGCAGAATAATTTAAAAGAAAATGAGCGTATAGAAGATATACAATTCAATAACTTAAAACTGATACAAAATCCAAACTGGTTTTGTTATGGAATAGATGCAGTTTTGATTGCAAAATTTTGTGATGTTAAAAAAGGTTGGTGTGGGGTGGACCTGGGAACTGGTACCGGGATCATCCCTTTGCTTTTGTCTGCAAAAAACATGAGAGAAATCATTGGAATAGAGATTCAAGATGAAGTAGCAGATATGGCAAAACGAAGCGTAGAAATCAATGGGTTAGAAGATAGAATAAAAATATTGAATATAGATATGAATAAGGCTTGTCAATATATAAAGCCTTATTCAATGGATATGGTGATCAGCAATCCTCCGTATATGGCAAAAAATGAAGGGTTGATTAATGATGAGGATATTAAGGCGATATCCAGGCATGAAATCAAAGCATCTCTTGAAAACGTCATATCTACGGCTAATGATTTGTTAAAAGACAGAGGGCATTTTTATTTGGTTCACCGGCCTCATCGGTTGGTAGATATTTTATATCTTTGCAGAAAATATCGGCTTGAGCCTAAAAGAATTCGATTTGTCCATCCCCAAAAAAATAAAAAACCCAATATCCTACTTTTGCACTGCACTAAGTATGGGAAACCGGAGCTGAAGTTTTTAGATCCATTATACGTATATAAAGAGGATGGAACTTATACAGACGAGATATATCAGATATATGAGAGAGAAAATGAAAACTAAAAAAGCTTGTTGAATAATTCAACAAGCTTTTTTATAGTTCTTTAATTTCGTCTAAACAGTCTTTACAAATGTTTTTGTCATGAACTCTTGTGACATCTTTTGCATTACCACAGAAAATACATGCTGGAGCATACTTTTTAAGTATAATCATTTCTCCATCAACGTAAATTTCCAATGGATCTTTAATCTCGATATTAAGATTTCTTCTTAGTTCAATAGGTAGAACAACACGTCCTAGTTCGTCTACTTTTCGT
>JAKSCF010000180.1 GCA_022360735.1 Clostridia bacterium | reverse complement strand
GATATGAACATAGCGTTTAAGGATCAACCTCTATTAATCAATAGGTGGTGAAGTCCAGTGGTACCAAGATATAAAGATGCTGACTTTAAAAGTAAATGATGCTACCATTGATCTTTTGATTGACAACGATATGGCGTTTGTTAATGAAACGCCTCAAATACTGGAAGTACCTCCATCGTTTATATAACATTATAAGCTAAGATAATAAACAACTCACCTTGTTGAAAAAGTATTTGAAAATCATGACAACTCTAATAGGGGTGGTCATGATTTTTCATTGAATATTTTAAAAAATAGTTTGTCCCAGCAAAGATTGAATAAGATGTACAGTCAGCTCTCCGGTTTTATTTTTATCATCCAATATTGGATTTAACTCAACAAATTCTGAAGACAATAATTTTTCGCTTTGTGCGATCATTTCTACAGCTAAATGTGCTTCTCGGAATGTCAGACCTCCATAGACAGGCGTTCCAACTCCGGGCGCATAATTGGGATCGATACTATCTAAATCAAAACTTAAATGAAATCCATTTGTATCTTTATTGACGACATCAAGAGCCCTTTTCATCACATCTCTCATACCATATCTGTCAATATCAGCCATGGTGAATACATTAACACCACATGCTTCTAATGATGTTTTTTCTTTACCGTCAAGTTCTCTGATTCCAATAAGGGCAACTTTTTTGGGATTAATAAATGAAACATTATCGGGCTTAAAAGGAACCATACTACTGGGCCCATAACCGGTACAAGCAGAAAGAGACATACCGTGGAGATTGCCGGAGGGACTGGTATTTTCGTTATTAAAGTCACCATGGGCATCTATCCAGATGACCCCAATATCGTTGTAAACACTTTGAACACCTATGATTGTGCCGGCTGCTATACTATGATCGCCACCTAATACAATGGGAAAATGTTGATTAAGTAAGGACTGATGGACATTTTCATATACTTTTTGATTAACACTGTTGACGGCTTCAAGGTTTTTAAGCTTACTATTTGGTGAAGAAATTTTCGTAGACCTTATTGTAACATCACCTTTATCACTACAAGAATATCCAAGTCCTTCTATCTTTTCAATAAGCCCGGAATACCTTATAGCATTGGGTCCCATAGCAACACCTCTACGACTTGCCCCAAGATCTATTTGGGCGCCTATTATATCAATGATTCTATTTTTTGTAATTGGCATATCATTCTCCTTTATAATCACATATTATAGTCGTTTAAAAGCAAGAGGTAATATATATTGTTTTTCATTATTATTTAAACATAAAAAAGGATAAGTTTAAATACAATAATATATTATTTCTTTAATGTATCATCATATTTACCCCACAATTTCTACACAATTAAAAGCTAGAATGTATCTAAAGAGGAAATGATCTTGTCAAGCATCGCATTTTAATTTAGGATAAGGCTATTGATTTTACACATACTAATATAGGTAAGAAATGGGTTATGGATTTTTTATTTATAAAAATGAAGGAGAGGGTTTTATTTTGTCAAACCAATCTTTTTTACCTAATGATGTGCTATTTCATACAAAAGATACAGAAGAAGCTTTACATATATTAAAAAGTAGGGATGAAGGCCTATCCAATGATGAAGTGCTTGAGAGACAGCAAGTATTTGGAGAAAATAAACTGATTGAAGAAAAGAAAAAAACAATCCTAGGCAGGTTTATTGAGCAATTTAAAGATCTTATGGTTATTATATTAATGATAGCTGCTGTAGTATCCGGGATAATGGATGAATGGACAGATAGTATCATCATCTTAGCCGTTGTTTTAATTAATGCTGTCTTAGGTGTGATTCAAGAAAGTAAAGCTGAAAAATCGTTGGACAAGTTAAAACAGATGTCCACTCCCAATGTTAAAGTTAAAAGAGAAGGGGTCATAAGAGAGATACCAACAGAAGAACTTGTACCTGGTGATATTGTCTCAATAGAAGCAGGGAATATCGTGCCTGCCGATATGAGATTATTAGAAAGTGCAACATTGAAGATAGAAGAAGCTGCTCTTACAGGTGAAGCGGTACCTGTAGAAAAAGACATATCAAAACTTGAAGAGATCAATTTAGTAATTGGTGATCGAAAGAATATGGTGTACTCTAGTAGTATTGCAGCATATGGACGAGGGACAGGACTGGTTACGCACACGGGGATGTCCACAGAAGTAGGTAAAATTGCAACCCATCTGATTCAATCAGAATCACCGAAAACACCTTTACATCTTAAATTAGAAGAAATGAGTAAATACCTTTCTATAGGTATTGTTGTCATTTCAATATTCATTTTTATAGTAGGGATATTAAGGGGCAGAGAATATTTTGAAATGTTTTTAACATCCGTAAGTTTAGCGGTAGCCGCAATTCCTGAGGGACTTTTAGCCGTCATTACCATTGTGCTTTCAATTGGGGTTCAGAAGATGGCTAGGAGAAACGCTATTATAAAAAAACTTGCTGCCGTAGAGACATTAGGCAGCACACAAATTATTTGTTCGGATAAAACCGGTACATTGACCTTAAACAGAATGACGGTTAAGCAGGTATACTTAGATGGTAGTTTAAAAAGCACTGAAGATATGGATATCGAACAAACCAGAACTGAAAAATTTTTGCAGTTCATGGTTCTGTGTAATGATACCAGCATAAAAAAAGACGGGGAAAAGCTGCAAATCATCGGTGATCCAACTGAAGCCGCATTAACTCAATTGGCCTTAGATAAAGGCATCCAAAAAGATCATACAGAATCCTTGTATCCAAGAGAGGATGAAATACCTTTTGATTCGGATCGAAAGTTGATGACAACCTTTCATTCAGTTAATGATGAGTTCTTAATCATAACGAAAGGTGCACCGGAAGTATTGCTAAAAAAATGCGGCGAAATCCTTATAAATGGTGATATGAAAGCTATGACAAAGGAATATATGGATGAAATCGAAGAAAGTAATAAAAAAATGGCCGATGGTGCATTGAGAGTATTAGCTATTGCAATCAGAAATATTAGTGATATGCCTGAGCAAATCAATCCCGATAATATAGAAAAAGACTTACTATTTATAGGATTAATAGGCATGATGGACCCGCCCAGAAAAGAAGCAAAAGAGGCGGTTCTGACTTGTAAAAAAGCGGGAATAAGGCCTATTATGATTACGGGAGATCATAGAAATACCGCCTATGCCATTGCTAAAGAAATAAAAATTGTAGAGAATGACAATGAAGTCATCACAGGAAAAGAATTGAATACATTATCGGACAGAGATTTTGAAAATAAGGTAACACAATATAACGTATATGCCAGAGTATCGCCTGAACACAAGGTTAAAATTGTATCTGCCTGGAAAAAACAAGGCAAAATTGTAGCTATGACAGGAGACGGTGTTAATGATGCGCCGGCATTAAAATCTTCAGATATTGGTGTTGGCATGGGTATCACCGGAACGGATGTTACAAAAAGTGTGGCCAACATGGTACTGGCAGACGATAATTTTGCAACCATTGTAGTCGCTGTAGAAGAAGGAAGAAAAATATACAGCAACATACAAAAAGCCATTCAATTCCTATTGTCCTCTAACTTAGGAGAGATCATTACTTTGTTTTTAGCAACCATGTTCAATTGGACGATTTTGTACCCAATACATATTTTGTGGGTCAATCTGGTGACGGATACATTACCTGCCTTAGCACTGGGGGCTGAAAAAGCAGAAGAAGATGTTATGAACCAGCCTCCCAGACCACCGGGAAGCAGCTTCTTCTCTGACGGCATAGGATTAAGAATGCTGTACCAAGGTGTTTTAAAGGGATTGATTACCCTGATTGTGTTCTATATAGGCATAAGATTCTATACTCAAGGTATTGGGATGACTATGGCATTTGCAACTCTCGGGTTAATTCAATTAACTGATATCCTCAATGTCAGATCTAAAAGGGAATCCCTTTTTAAAATAGGGTTGTTCTCCAATTTATATTTAATAGGTGCCATTGCCATATCAGCTATACTCCAAGTTTTGGTTATCATCATTCCTTTTTTCAACCGTATATTTAAGCTGGTACCTCTTAATACCACTCAGTGGATGATTGTAATAGGGGCATCATTTGTGATTATACCTATAATTGAAATAATCAAAGTTATAGATAGGAATATGAGTTCTTCTAATGGAGCGCTTAACTAATTAAAGCGTTTTGTTAAAAAACAAAACGCCTTAATAAATTATTGTATATTTAATAATCAAGATTCTTTAACTTTTGTGCTCTTTTAGCTGCGCGCTCAAGCAATTTCTTTTTATTAACGATAATACGTTCATGTTTACCGTGACCAATAACCCCTATCTCATCATAAGCAGTCATTTCAAAAGTAATCTTTGTTCCATTAAATTCAGCAATTTTGACTTCTACAGTAACGGTTTCGCCAAGAATAGTCGTTTTTTCATGAGTAGCCATAGCCATTTTTCCTACTGAAATAAATCCCTCAGGTAGTTTTTTGTCCACAAGATGAACAGATGCATCCAACATCATGGCAACTAAGCTAGGTGTCGCAAAGAGAGTTTCAAGATCGCCGGTTCCATAATTGGCTGCCGTATCATGAGATTCAACTATTTTTTGAGTTGTGTTGGTTTCTCCAATACGAATATTTGGCTTTTCCATAAAGATCCCTCCTAAAAGACAGAATATTCAAAAAATAACTTAACTATATTATACCATATTTTAACGAATTATAGGTTGGTGCTTTATACATAAACCCTATTTATATTATAATATGTGATATAGGTGAGCATATTTTATATTAATATGCCACCTAAATCTAAACTTATTCATTGAAAAGAGAGTTGTGAAGATGCTGGGCATTGAAAAAATTGAGAAAAAGAAAAAGGAACCAAATGTATATACCATTTATTTAACCGATGGACAAGCTTACGATATATGGGATGAGCTGATGGTAAAATATAAATTTTCAGTTGAAAGGCCTGTTAGTGAAGTGCTGTTAGAGGAAGCTAGAGTAGAAACCCAATATCATAGGGGTAAGGACAGTGCATTAAAATATTTAAGAAATAAAAACAGATCTCTTACTGAAATAGAATTATATCTAAAAAATAAAGCTTATAATATGGATATAATATATAAAGTAAAAGATTTTTTAGTAGAAAATAATTTGATTAATGATGAAGCATTTGCAGAAGCCTATATACAGGAAGCGGTTCACAAAGGCTGTGGTTCCTTAAAGATTAAGTATGACTTGGAGATGAAAGGCATATCAGAAGCAGTCATTGAGGAGAAAATTCATCAATACCTACCCAAAGAGCAGGAGCATGAAATGGCTAATTTAATTTTTCAGTCTAAGCTCAAAGGTCAAGCTCCCAATAAAAAAAACTGTGCCAAGGCTGCTAGGTATCTGGCGTCTAAGGGATATGATCCGGAAATGATTAATGAGATTGTATATAAATTGATTTAATCCGTAGACAAGGATTGAAATTTGACAGAATATTCTATAGTGATATAATGATTACATTAAAACTTTAAAGCGAATAGGTAGTATGATGTATAAGAATGCAGCCCATATAATGTGCTTTTTCCAGTGAGGCGTTGTTACATTCGTCTCAGGTACCTAAGGGTACCTGATCCTTACGATGCCTAGCCTCACAGAAAAAATCACACTATCTGGGTGCGTAGCAGTTTTAAGAGAGGTGATTTTTTCATATGCAAGGCAGAATCCTTTGTAATACTTCTGATATTATAATGGATTCTAACGCAGTATATGGGAAAATCAACCTCT
>JAKSCF010000444.1 GCA_022360735.1 Clostridia bacterium | reverse complement strand
TGTTCTGATACTATATCCTTAAAGAACAAATGTTCGATGAATGGGAGAGAGTGTTATGAAAAAAAAGAGATTAAGAATCGTCAATAAGTTTAGATTTACAGTTTTTTTGGTAAGTATCTTTTTATTTGTGTTTACCATAATAGGAACTGTTATTGGTATCAATACAGTTGAAAGTGCTCAGGTTCCAAAATATATCGAAATATGCGTCCGGTCTGGTGATACATTATGGTCCTTAGCCGATGAACATGGTGCACAAAATGTAGACAAAAGAAAAATAATCTATGAAATCAGTGCAATAAATAATTTAGATGATAGTTATATTTATCCGGGACAAGTTCTTAAAGTTCCTGTAACTTCCACTGAAAAACTCTATTAAAATCATAGATTTTTGTTAAGGTTTAAAGCGTAATCCTCAAGACCCATTATTGAATAAATATTCGGAAAATTGAAAGTTTATAAGACATGCCTAAGTATGGCTTGTCCAAAAAAAATTGAATATAGGGCAAATTAGAGCCTCGATATTTTGGCGCTTTTTCATGCAAATTCTAGTTTTGCATACGGTTGATGAAGATTGAATTTTTAGACTTAATCATATGATTTAAGTTTTAGAATGAATTAAAAAGTAATATTTATAACTAAATATAAATATCTATAGTGTAAAAAAATCAAGGTATTTTAGAGTAAAAATAAAAAATAAGAATTTGATATTAGGAAAATTTTTTATGACAATAATCCATATTTAAACTTTTATTTTTTTGATTCAACTATTCCCTAAATAAGTATTTAAGGAATAGTTATTAAAATAAAAATATGTATATACCCTCTAAGTATATACATTACTGATACCCCTTACATTTTTCACAATACCCGTAAAGTTTAACAATATGATTGATAATTTCAAAACCGTAATCTTTTTCGATTTTTTTTTCTAAATCTTCCATAAGGTCAAGATTTACTTCAATAATGTCGCCGCATTTTTGGCAAATTAAATGATGATGATTATGTGAATCGTCATCTTCTAAAAGTAATTCATACCGGCTTTTGCCGTCATCAAAATCATGTTTGATGGCTATACCTGTATCAATAAACAATTGCAATGTTCTATAAATAGTTGCCAGCCCAAGATATGAATTATCTTTTTCAATTTCTTTAAGGATTTCTTCTGCAGACATATGCTTATCTTGATTTTCTACAAGAAAATCATATATGTCGCGTCTTTGATTGGTTAGTTTATATCCCTTTTCTTTAAGTTTTTCAACTAAAATATCATGGCTCATATTGGCCCTCCCTTAATACTTAAGTTTTATTTAGAAATAGAGTCCAAGTAACTTTGTAAAATTACTACCGCAGCCATTTTATCTATTACTTTTTTTCTATTGCTCCGACTCATATCTGCTTCTATTAAAATACTCTCTGCAATGACAGTCGAGTATCGCTCATCCCAATTGACTAATTCTATATTTTGCCTTCCGGTACTCCTCAGTTTATTTTCTAATTTTTCTTTAAACTGATAGACTTTCTCTGTCTGAATACTATCGGTGCCATTTAAATTTTTAGGAATGCCTACCACTATTTTATTAACATCGTTTAGATCTATTATATCAATGAGCTCATTCGTATCTTTTTTAATACCAACTCGCATTATGGTCTTTAAACCTTGAGCCGTTATTAAGAGTTCATCACTTAAAGCGACTCCAATGGTCTTATCACCCACATCTAATCCCATTACTTTCATGTTTATCTCCATTTTAAATGATTTTTATACATAACTGGGGGCACCACGAACCGCAGTAGCCACACAAAACACATTTTTCTTTATCTATATTAACCTTATTATTAGAAATTTTCAATGCTTCATGAGAACAATGTTCAACACAACGGCCGCATAATTCACACCAATAATTGATGAGCAGCTGCCTTTGAGTTGTATTGACTCTATTTTGAAGTTCATCGGGAACTTCTTGAAGCTTGAATTTAAGTACATTCACCTTTATTTCTTCTGAAGTTCTCATTCCAATTGCAACAGAATGCATCATATCCAAGTGGTTAAGTATGTAATCAAAGCATTTGTCTGATTGGTTAATAAGGTTGCCTCCACCTAGAACTTTCATAGCATAGATGCCTTTACCTGCTTTATAGGCTTTTTTTATTGCTTGTTCCATCTGCTGTCGTGTACCATCTTGTATTCCCAGACCCGATACATTTATAATAGGATGAATGACATCAATCATATTGAAAACAGTGGCTGCTTCCACAGCTGCTATATGATGTGTCGAAATACCTACTGCTTTAATAACCCCTTCCGATTTCATTTTTTGAAAATACTCCAAAGCTTTCATGTGACCTCTAAGGGTATCCTTACTTTCTTGTTCATGTAAAGAAAATATATCGATATAATCCGTTTCCATTTCTGATAAAGCTTGATCTAAACTGCGTTTAGCAGTTTCTTCATCATAAGCATAAGACTTAGTGGATATGACAAAAGAATTTCTGCCAAATGCTTTAATTGCAGCCCCTAATCGATCATAAGTCTGATACAGCTCTGCCGTATCATAAAAATTAATGCCGTGTTTTAGTGCTTCTTGAATTAATTCAACACTTGCATCCATGTTTATATCTGCTTGAAGAGGTCCTAATGCCAATGTTCCAAAACATAGCTTTGATACTTTTAGACCGGTTTGTCCTAAGAAGTTATACTCCATTTCTTTATCACCAATAAATAATCGGCGGACTTCCGCCCGCCTTAATTATAATTATTATTTGACTTGTATGAAAACCCTCATCAGAAGCTAGGGCTTTAAGCTTCTAGGTTATTTTGATTCGATAAAAGACCTAATCAATTCTTCTAATAGTTCGTCTCTTTCAACATTTCTGATCAAATTTCTGGCATTATTATGACTGGTAATATAAGAAGGATCTCCAGACAAAATATACCCAACCAATTGATTGATAGGATTATAACCTTTTTCTTCAAGAGATGCATAAACATCTCTTAAAATCTCTTCAGTCTTTTGTCTTTTATCATTTTCTACGCTGAACATCATAGTACGCTTATCATCAAAATTTCCCATAGAAACACCTCGTTTCTGTTTCTTGTAAATATATTATATCAAACCTGAATATAAATTAACAGCCGAAAATGCTAAACTAATGATTTATTGGAAAAATTTATTTAAATTATAGATTTCCCAATAACTCCTTGGCATACTTTAAAGCATCGTCAACTTTTGCAGGGTCTTTTCCACCTGCTTGCGCCATATCCGCCTTACCGCCGCCGCCGCCGCCTGCAACAGAAGCAATCTGCTTAATAAGTTTTCCTGCATGAACGCCTTTATCCAATAAATTATCCGTAACGGATACTAGGAAAACAATTTTTCCATCATTAATGGATGCAAAGACGATAACAGTAGAATCTGATTTTTTCTTAATATCATCAGATATATTTCGTAAATCTTTAATATCTGTGTTTTCAAACTTTGACACAATGAGTTTAATATTGTTAATGACTTCAGCACGGTTAATCATTTCATCAATAGAACCGGTCATTAATTGCTTCTTAAATTCTTCAAGGTCTTTTTTAAATACTTTATGTTCTGCAACTAAATTTTCAAGTTTATTTATTATATTATTGGAATCTGATTTTAATACATTATTGACTTGATTTAGTATGGATTCTGTATTTTTAAGGTGCTGATATACACTATTTCCGGTGATGGCTTCAATTCTTCTTACGCCTGCAGCAACACCATTTTCGCTTAATATCTTAAATAACCCTATTTGCCCAGCTTCATTGACATGGATACCACCGCAAAGTTCTATACTATAATCACCTATTTGAACAATACGAACGATTTCACCATATTTTTCACCGAAAAGGCCGATGGCGCCTTTGCTGGTTGCAGTTTTTATATCTGTCTCTTCTGTACACACTTGAAGATTTTCTGATATTTTTTCATTGACTATTTCTTCTATTCTATTTAAATCATCTTTGGAAATACCCTCAAAATGAGTAAAATCAAATCTAAGACGATCAGGCGTTACCAGGGACCCTGCTTGGTCAACATGCTGTCCCAAAACATCTTTTAACGCTTTATGAAGCAAATGCGTTGCGGTATGGTTTTTAGAAGAAGCATTTCTTGTTATCATATTAACTTGTGCAGTTACCATATCCCCTTTATGAATAGAACCCGCTTTAACAATGCAATCATGGATATAGAAATCTTTATATTTTTCACAGCCTAAGACTTCTACTTCACATGTATCATGGATGATTGAACCAACGTCACCTTGTTGGCCCCCGCTTTCAGCATAAAAAGGTGTTGTATCTAAGACTAGCTTTATTTTATGACCTTCTGCTGCGTGATCTATTTCTTCATTATCTTTTATGATAATTTGTACGGTTGCTCGCTCTTTAACAGACTGATATCCGGTAAAGTCTGTTTTTTCATATTTTTCAACATCTATATTTAAATTTTCTTCCCAACCTACATCATCACTGCTTTTCCTTGCAGAACGAGACATGTTCTTCTGTTTTTCCATGTAAGCATTAAAATCATCATAATTTACCGAATATCCATTTTCTTTTAATATTTCTTCAGTCAATTCCAATGGAAAACCAAATGTATCATAAAGCTTAAATGCTTTCTCTCCTGACAGCTCTTTCTCGGATGACCGGTTTAACTCATTCATATATTCATTTAATATATTGGTGCCTTGATCAATGGTTTCTTGAAAACGCTCTTCTTCTATTGAGACAATTTTTTTAATGTAATCTTCTCTTTCCTCCAACTCCGGATAAGCTTCCTTTGATACTTTAATAACTTGATCCACTAAATCAGTTAAGAAGATGCCTTCTATACCAATAAGCTTTCCATGTCTGGATGCTCTTCTAAGAAGCCTTCTTAATATATATCCTCTGCCTTCATTACTTGGTAATACCCCGTCACAAACTAAGAAAGTCACCGAACGAATGTGATCTGTAATAACACGAACCGATATATTTTGTTGTGAATCACTGGATTGATAATCTATACCGGCTTTTTCAGCTATGCTATTCAAAATAAGAGATAATGTATCCACTTCAAAAATAGATTCTACACCTTGCATAATACATGCAATTCTTTCTAATCCCATTCCGGTATCTATATTCGGATTGGGCAGCGGGATATAGTTTCCTTCTTCATCACGGTTAAATTGTGTAAAAACATGATTCCAAAATTCAACATAACGATCACAATCACAACCGGGCTTGCAGTCAGAATTGTCACAACCGTATTGCTCTCCTCTATCAAAATATATTTCTGAACATGGTCCACAAGGGCCAACTCCTATCTCCCAGAAGTTATCACTTTTTCCTAAACGGACAATTCTGTCTTCAGAAATACCAATATCATGCTTCCATATTTCATAGGCTTCTTCATCTTCTTCATAAATGCTTATCCAAAGCTTATCGATAGGCATATGAAGATGTTGCCTAACAAACTCCCAACCCCATGCAATAGACTCTTTTTTAAAGTAATCTCCAAATGAAAAGTTCCCCATCATTTCAAAGAATGTTGCATGTCTTGCCGTATATCCTACATTTTCAATGTCTCCGGTTCTTATACACTTTTGACTCGTAGCCATTCTTTTACTTGGAGGTGTTTCTATCCCCATATAGTATGGTTTCAAAGGCGCCATACCTGCATTGATTAATAATAAACTCTTATCTTTTTCAGGAATTAACGAATAACTGGGTCGGACATAATGATCTTTACTTTCAAAGAATTCAAGAAATTTTTTCCTTAACTCATTTAATCCAAGCTTCTCCATTGCTATACCTCCAATAATTTCATTTATAATTTTA
>JAKSCF010000493.1 GCA_022360735.1 Clostridia bacterium | reverse complement strand
CCCCCCTTGAGGGGGAGGTCGGCGCCGACTCTTTATCTTGCGGTTCCGGCCCACACCCCCGCCCGACCAACCCATGGCATGGTACCCTAGTGGGTTGGTCGGGCGGGGGTGTGGGCCGGAACCGCAAGATAAAGAGTCGGCGCCGACCTCCCCCTCAAGGGGGGAGGTGTAAGGGAGTAGGCGAGATGGCAATTCCCTCCCCCCAGCGAGGGGGAGGGTTAGGGTGGGGGGCGTCCGCGGAGCGGACCAGAAAAGGCTCTTCCTCACTCAACCGGACAGTAGTGACAGACCGGCAAAGAAAAAGGCCCGGCAGGACGCGCCTGCCGGGCCGTGGAGTATGGTACGCCTACGCTAAAAACTCAGAGGATCTGGGAGCCGCGGCCGAACTCGGGATAGGCCTCCATGCCCAGCTCCCCTTTGTCCAATCCATCGGTTTCCTCTTCCTCGCTGGGACGCACGCCGATGGTGGCCTTCAGGATGCTCCAGACGATGAAGCTGGCCACGAAGGTGAAGGCGCCCATGGCGAGGATGCCGACGATCTGGGTGCCGAAGGAGGCGCCGCTGTTGGACAGCGGCACGGCCAGCGTGCCCCAGATGCCGGCGATCAGATGCACCGAGATGGCGCCGACCACGTCGTCGATCTTCAGCTTGTCGAAGAGCGGCACGGCGAAGACCACCAGAGCGCCACCGATGCCGCCGATGATGACGGCGAGACCCGGCGAGGGCGCCAGCGGCTCGGCAGTGATCGCCACCAGGCCGCCCAGAGCGCCGTTGAGCGCGAAGGTGAGGTCGACCTTCTTGTAGATGATCTGAGTCAGGATCATGGCCACCACCACGCCGGCCGCGGCCGCCAGGTTGGTGTTCACGTAGATCATGCCGATGGAGACCACGTCAGCCGCCGAGCCCATGGCGAGCTGCGAGCCGCCGTTGAAGCCGAACCAGCCGAGCCAGAGGACGAAGGTGCCCAGGGTCGCGAGCGGCAGGTTGGCGCCTGGCAGCGGGTTGACCTTGCCGTCGGGACCGTACTTGCCCTTGCGCGCGCCGATGACGATGCAGCCTGCCAGCGCCGCCCAGCCGCCGACCGAGTGCACGATGGTCGAGCCGGCGAAGTCGGAGAAGCCCATCTGGTACAGCCAGCCTTGGCCCCAGGTCCAGGACCCGGTGATCGGATAGAGGAAGCCGGTCAGGATGGCGACGAAGATCATGAAGGGCCAGAGCTTGACCCGTTCGGCCACGGCGCCGGAGACGATGGAGGCCGTCGCGGCGACGAAGACCATCTGGAAGAACCAGTCGGAGAGCACCGAGTAGCCGTTCTCCAAAACAGCGCCGGTCTGCGCCTCGTCTCCCTCAAGGAGTGCGACTTCGGCGCCCGATGAGCCGTAGAACAGGCCGTTGAACGAACCGATGAAGCCGCCGACGTCGACGTACATCAGGCTGTAGCCGCAGACGTAGAACATGATGCCGGCGGTGCTGTAGAGCCCGATGTTCTTGAGGCACTGCATCGCCGTGTTCTTGCTGCGGACCAGGCCGGCCTCCAGCATGGCGAAGCCCGCCGCCATCCACATGACCAGGAAGCCATGCATCAGGAACGACAGGGTGTTGAAGATGAAGACCGACTCGTCGGGCACCTGCGCCATGGCGGGCGCCGCAGTGGCGATCGTCGTGGCCACGACAAGAGCGCCGGCCAAAGCCAGTTTGGGGGCGGCGCCTTTCAGAATGGATGTGGTGATGCGCATCTCTCTATCCCTTCCTCAGAGCGCCTCTGTCCCGGTCTCGCCGGTGCGGATGCGCATCACGTGAGACAGATCGAGGACGAAGATCTTCCCGTCCCCGATGCGGTCCGTGCGCGCCGCGTTGCTGATGGTTTCGACCGTCTGCTCGACAAGCTGGTCCGATACGGCGACCTCGATCTTGGCCTTGGGGAGAAAGTTCACGGCGTACTCGGCACCGCGATAGAT
>JAKSCF010000324.1 GCA_022360735.1 Clostridia bacterium | reverse complement strand
AGTATTGTTGGTAACAAAAAAAATCCCAGCACCTTTGATAGTGCTATTGGTGCTAGTTGTTGGATTCATAATATAAATGTCAACAACTCCGACCTCTTGACACTCGATCCCTTTACACTAACAGCTAAATTGACATGAAATAATTAATATGCTATAATATGAATGAATATAAAATAATTCATTCATTAATTGGAGGCTAATAAAATGGAAGATAAAAAGGCCAATATTTTTAATTGTGGAAAATCGCTATTTAGTTCGAAGGGGTTTAAAGATACCAATGTTTCCGACATTACAAAAATGGCTGGAATAGCTGTAGGGACATTTTATAATTACTATCCATCAAAAGAGAAGCTCTTCATAGATATTTATTTAAAAGAAAACGAAAAATTAAGAAAGAGCATCATGGAATCTATTGATATGAATGATGATCCCGTAAAAGTAGTTAAAGAAGCCATTACACAGGGTTTAAATAGTATGAATTCTAACCCAATACTGAAGGAATGGTATAACAGAGATCTCTTTAGCAAACTGGAAAAAGAGTTTTTTGAAGAAGGGGGAATAGAAAGCACCCTTAAACAATCCAATAGCGGTTTGGCAGAGTTGATTAAAAAATGGAAGGCTGAAAAGAAAATAAGGAACGATCTGGATGATGAGTTTATACTTGTTCTTTTTAACTCAATATCTTATGTGGATATTCATAAAGAAGAGATAGGTATTCGTCATTTTCCAGATATAGTAGAGTATTTAGCGGAGTTCATAATAAAAGGCTTGACTGATATGCCAAAATAAAGAGCATACAGTGAAGTATCTTTTTTTAACCCTATATGAATGAATTGAAAAATATTCATTCATTCGAAACGTAAAAAATAAAGTGAGGAGAGTATAAAGAGTTGAGCGAAACAAAAGGAGGCTGAAAAGTGAAAGGTAAATTTTATAAGAAAATAATAATTAGAGGTATACTCATTTTGAGTATTTTAGGAATTGGAGGATTAATTATGATGAGAGATATCAATGAAGAAAAATACGTTTCTCTGGAGGATATTAATGAAATACAGGTATATTTGAATAGGGAAAAGGCTCATTTTATAGAAAGCGAAGAAGGCAGCGAGGTCAAGGTCAAACTTCATGGTAAAGCAATGCAGGGTATAAACATTGCACATGAAATCCATAACAAAACGCTTGTTATCAAAACACAAGATCAAACTTCAATACCACTATATAAAGATATTACTTTGGATATATATATTCCAAAGAAATCTGAAAAAAATCTTTCTATTGATACGAGTATGAGTCCTGTAAAGATAGACGCTTTGAGTTTAGAAAGTATTATTTATAATGGCAGTATAGGAAAACTGGATATTGACCAATTAAATGCGAAAAAGTTTTTTATGAAGACCACTTCAGGAAAGGTTAGTATAAAGAAATTAAATGCAGAAGAATTACAAATAAAAGGAAAAACATCATCAATTAACATAGAGGAATGTATTGTTAAAGATGGTAAAATCGAAAATCCCAGAGGCAGCATTACCTTGAAAAATACTAGCGGCAACTTGGATATAAAAGGGAAGTCAGGAAAGGTTATGGTAGCCTACAATGACTTTGAAAATCAAAACGTAAGTATAGAAACGACAGTAGGAAGTATTGTATTAGAGCTTCCCAGTACTACTGAGTTTTTACTGGAAGCCAAAACTTCCACAGGAAGCTTCGAATCTGATTTTCCGATTAAAATAACTGATAAGAAAAATATAAATGGACAAATAGGAAGCAAAAATAATAAAGTGATGCTTCAAACCTCATCAGGAAGTATGAAAATATTAAAAAGATGAAATTAACAGTTACT
>JAKSCF010000545.1 GCA_022360735.1 Clostridia bacterium | reverse complement strand
GATTATGTATCTTGTTCACCATTTAGGGTACCTATTGCCAGGTTGGCAGCAGCCCATTCTATATTAAATAAAAAATAAAAAAAGCATAAAAAATGGCAAATGGATTTTAATCCAATTGCCATTTTTTTTTAAGTTAATTCAGTGGGAATAACGGAAGGATTTCATAGGTTACCATATCCTCATTAACGGTAAAGATCATTGTATCCAGGTCAGAGAATATATCAATTTTGTTGACAGAAGGATAAGTTTTTAATGCCACATAATGTATGCCATTTTCAAGGGTGACCTTGTATTGATCTTCTCCCTCATAAAGCACCCACACATCCATATTTTCATCTTCAACAAGTTGATTTAACGTATCTTTAAATAACTTTTCTTCAAGCTTATCTTTGAATACCGGTGATTTTGGTAACGTTATAAAAAGTTTTTTAACCTTGATTTGTTCTAAAGTATTTAAAAGCCACGGCCATTGATGGATATTGCCTTGGCGCAGCCCTCTATTGTGATTATCTAGAGCAATAAAACCGCTGTCATTGTATTGAGTAAATGAGTAACCGTGATGAGCTACAACAACAGGATTGCTGAGTCGGCTGCCTAAAGACTCATCTAAATTCTGTGAGAAAACACTTAAATCACTTTGTTCGTTAGCGAATTCGGCCATATGAGCAACAATCAAATTATCTCCTAATGTATCAATGCCGGATACATTGCCATGAGCAAAGAAACGAAAGGCTGAGTCTGTTTCCAGGGGAGATTTTTTATGATTCAAATCCATGGGCTTTGTAACCGCAGCAGGGATGTCACCTTGGAAAGATAAAGGATAAGAAACGGTTAAATCATCTATATAGACTTTTCCTGTTTCTTTTGATAGCGGATTGGTTTCCACTACATATACTCTCTCAACTCGAATAGGGCCTGATAATGTACCCGGCAATTTTGCTTCTATAAACTGCCATCCTGACCAGTCGATGCTGGAGGCCAGGACTATATTTTCCGATGTACCATGCCCATCCGTTAGCTTTACTTTAATACCATGACCTCCGCTGTCATTGCCATAAACCCATAATCCAATTTTCTCAGGCTCTTTATCCAACTGAATGCCACCATCATTAAATACTAAATAAGCTGCTCGGGTTGCATCCGTAGTAGAAAAATCAAACACAATTTCACCGCCGTACTTTCCGGCTTTACTAAAGGAAACTAACCCATAACTTCCGGTTACGACAGATGGGTAAGAAGAAAAGACACCATTGCTGTTTTCAAAATCATCAATGATTATTTTTTCTTCTCCTACTACCACTGGTGTATAAGCAGTGAGTTCTCCGTAGGAAGCCTTAATAATACCCGTACTATTGTCATCTGAAGATTTGAAAACACCTTGACCATCAATGAAACCAATATGATTAGGGACATCTAAATTAACGGATTTTGTATCTATTAATGCGCTATAACCTTTGCTGTCTACGGCTTTGATGAATAGCTGCATTGCACTGCCTGTAGGCATATTGATTTTACTTGGGGTAATGGTAATAGCAGTTGGTGTTTCAAGTACTTTAATTTCAATGGTGGCTTTGGTATTTTTATAATGGGCAGTAATGACGGCATCTCCTGATGAAGCCGGCATAAAGATACCATCTTGGATGGTACCGGATACACCATCTACGGACCAACGTACGTCGGAAGGATCGATAATTACCGGATTATAGTTGCGATCATAGCCTTTTATGGTTACTTCTCTAGGCGTATTAGCAAATACATTGGTGTCAATTGTATTAAGAGAAATACCTTTAAGAGATGCTTTGGAAGCGGTACTGATGACGCCAATACCATTAGCGATCCTTCTTTCTGTTCCATCCGAAAGATGATTAATGACTTTAGTATTTTCATCTCCCAAAGGACGTAGAATCATGTCTGTGGATCCACCGCCATCTAAGTTAATAGCAGAATAAGCGCCCAAATCAATCATGATTTCTGCAAGCTCTTGCTGAGATAGACCCGGAAATGAAGTGGTTCGTCCGTCTACAGTGACCAAAAGGACTTCCTCTTCATCCCTAGTAATGCCTAAAGCAGTTCTTGGGTGACGACCTTTAATTTCATGCGTAAAAACATCTTTTGCCATCCCGTTTTCTACCAGTACGGCACCGCCGCCTATGGACATAGAAAGTTTGCTGAAATCAATATCCGATTGGATATCATAGTCAACTTCATCTCCTATTGAAAAAAAGTTATGAATGATATCTGCATGACTTCCGGTGGCGAAAACCACGTATCCATCTGATGGAATAGGATTTCCAGCAGGTGACGCCGGACAGATGTCTAAAACCATGTCATCCGAGATAACCATTTCTACTGCGCTTTCCAAATTGTTACTTAGTGGAGGCGTATTTGACCCCCATTTTGGCGTGTAAATAACGGCAATATCATGATAATCGGTTTCTTTATTAACCGTAGCAATCTCAATCTTCTCTTGACTGTTAGTATCGGTTATGGTGATGTGAGGTGTTGTCCAAAAATCAATAGAGGGATTATCTTTTAAATCCATATTAAATGCTGCCATTTGTTCAGGTATGTAAAAAGGAGTGGACAGCAATTCACTGTCACTTACCATGGGACCAAGGGAAGCAGCACCTCTGGTATTAAAAAAGTCTCCATTAACAGCAGCGATGACATCCTCATTTTGGTTCACCAATTCAGATAATTTTTCTCTGATACCAATTCCATTTTCATTAGACAGCAGACTTAAAGATACATATTTGCTGTTAACGTCTGCCCGTATAACATTAATATTATACCATCCTGCATCTGTAAAGCGTAGGATCTGTTCATGTTTGATGCCCTTACCTATAAATTCTTCCTTTTTTTCTTCATAAAAAACGGTTTTCCAATCAGCATAAGAATAAGAAGAGAATGTAGTAGCGAGCATTATCAATACGATAGATAGTGAAGTAACGAACCTGAAAAATTTGTTCATATTTTTAGCTCCTTTCTGAATGAATTCCATGATCAATCAGGTTTTGGTGATTTTAAAAACTCTACCGTTATAGGTTAGCCGGTATCTTGTATCGATACACAGCCAGGCATTTAAAACGCATCTTTATTATATCTTAAAAGGCTCAATGAAAAGTTACGAACTCATTACAAAAATGTGACGAATGTAATAATGCCATACATTGCAAACTAGTTCAACGAATATTTAAAAAAATAGAGGAAATCATAATCATTTGTAGAATAATGATTTATTCATAATTAATAATATAATTAGAGGGATACCATAAAATGAGACAAGATCTAGAAAAACATGAAATAAATTATTTATCTGAATATGCATGTAAATCCATTGAGTCAAAAGGTCGAAAAATCCATGAAGAAAAATGCGACTTTAGAACAGATTTTCAGCGAGACAGAGACAGGGTCATACACTCAAAGTCCTTTAGACGCTTAATGCATAAAACACAAGTTTTTTTAGCGCCTGAAGGTGACCATTTTAGAACCAGATTAACACATACATTAGAGGTTTCCCAAATTTCCAGAACGATTTCAAGAGCGTTGTATTTAAACGAAGACTTAACAGAAGCTATTGCCATGGGACATGATTTAGGACATACGCCCTTTGGGCACAGCGGAGAAAAATATTTAGATATCATACATCCAAAAGGCTTTAAGCACAATGAACAGAGCTTAAGAGTGGTCGATTACTTAGAGAAAAATTCTGAGGGAAGAAATATGAATCTCACTGCTGAAGTACGAGATGGTATATTAAATCACACCGGTGAGACGGAGCCATTTACATTGGAAGGCCAAGTGGTTAAACTGAGTGACCGGATAGCATATATTAACCACGATATTGATGATGCTTTAAGAGGCGGTATTATTAGTGACAATGATTTGCCTCAAGACTGTATTAAGGTATTGGGCCAAACTCATAGAGATAGAATTAATAATTTGGTTATTGACGTGGTTAATAACAGTAAAGGTCAACCTAGAATTAAGATGAGTGATGAAATGTCATATTACAAGAACAAATTAAGAACCTATATGTTTGAAAATGTATACCACAGTCAAGTGGTGAAAAAAGTAGAAGACATGGATAAAATTGACCATATTATCAAAGAATTGTATCGTTTCTATTTACAAAACCCTGATAAGCTGCCTGACGAATATTATCAAATGATTGAAAAATGGGGAATTGAAGAGATCGTAAAAGACCAAATAGCCGGAATGACGGATCGTTATGCTATTAACGTATTTTCAGAAATTTTTATACCAAAAAGGTGGAAATAGATACATAAATTAATTATAATTTTTTTGCAAAAAAATAAAGGAAAAAACTATATTCTGTCGAATTTAAAAATGTGACAAATTTTTTAATGGGGAATTTTGATGCACAGTGTTTTAAGTGAAGCAATCATCGACGAGATAAAATCACGAACTAATATCGTAGATGTTGTTGGAAAGTATGTTAATATTAAACGTACGGGCAATAACTATAAAGGGCTTTGCCCTTTTCATAGTGAAAAATCGCCCTCTTTTGTAGTTTCAGAAGATAAACAAATATTTACGTGTTTTGGATGTGGTGCGACAGGAGACGTTATTGAATTTTTAAAGCGTATTGAAAATATTGATTTTATTGAAACCATTGAACGACTGGCAAAAGAATGCGGTATTGAATTAAAAGAGCACTCTGGGTCTACCAACGAAAAGAAAAAACAGCAACTATATCAGATTAACAGAGATGCTGCATTGTTTTTTTATAATAATCTGAATTCAAAAGAGAATAATGGAAACAGGTATTTGCATTCAAGAGGTTTAGAACCTAGTATAATAAAGAAATTTGGATTAGGATATGCTGAAAAAAGCTGGGATCATTTATATAAATATTTAAAAAGCAAAAATATTGATGAGAAAATACTGCTGGATTTAGGGTTAGTTTCTTTTAGTAAAGAAAGATATTACGACAAATTTAGAAATAGAGTAATTTTTCCTATAATCAATACCAGAGGTAAAGTCATTGGCTTTGGCGGACGTGCTATTGATGATTCTACTCCTAAATATCTAAACTCTCCTGAATCAATTGTATTCCAAAAGAAAAACAATTTATACGGTTTAAACTTATCTCGGCAAGACATTCAAAAGCATGATTATATCATTATTGTAGAGGGATATATGGATGTCATATCTCTATATAGTAAAGGGATCAAAAATGTTGGTGCCTCACTTGGTACTGCGCTAACCATAAATCAAGCTCAAGTGATAAAGCGTTATACACACAATGTCATAGTAGCCTATGATTCAGATGAAGCCGGGCAAGCTGCAGCTTTTAGAGGTATGGATATTCTTTATGAGGCAGGCTGTAAAGTAAAAATTTTGCAAATGGAAGGCTCAAAAGATCCAGATGAATATGTTAAAGCTTACGGTGTAAAAAGCTTTAAAGATTGCATTAAAAATGCTGTTCCTATTATCGAATATAAAATTAAGAAATTAAGAGAACAGCACGATTTATCCATCATGGATGGACGAGTAGATTTTGTAAAAGAAGTTGCAAAAGTTTTAAGTAAAGTCAAAAGTCATATTGAAGTAGATGCCTATTTACACAAGATTGCGGCTGAGACTAAAATTTCTGAAAGTGCTATTAAATTAGAAATTAATGGTAATAATAAAAACGACAGTAAGATTATTATTCCGAGTAATGATGCAAAGCAACAACTGAGTCCCAAAAAACCATTTGGGAAGAATGACTTTTTTGAAAAAACACTCATTAAATTAATCGTAACAAGAAGTGAATTTGTTCCTAAAATAAAAGAATCCACGGATATTTTTGCAGATCCAATGCATCAAAGAATGTTTTCTTTAATTATTGAATTATATCGTGAAGATGAAGAGATTGATATAGCTAAGCTTAAGGATGCTTTAAGCGAAGAAGAAGATATAAATGAACTGGAAGCAATTTTAAATGATATTCAACTGGGTGGCAAAGAAGAGGTTATTTTTCAAGACTGTATAAACAAAATAAAAATCGACAGACTAAAGAAAAGACAAGAAGATATATTAAAAATTTTACAAATATTAAATGAAGATGAAGATAAAATTCGTATTGACCAATTAACTCAAGAATTGGTAGATATACAAAAAAAACTTATAAAGTAATTCCAGGGAAGGGAAGTTTCTAAATGAGTATTGAGAACAATAATAACAATATAGATAACAATAATAAAGCTGTCTTAATCCAAGGTTTTTTGGATAAAGTTAAGCAAAAAGGTGTTATCACTTATAAAGAAATAGGTGACTATCTGGAGAATATTGAACTTGATAAAGACCAGATGGATGAGTTATATGATTCATTGGCATCCATGGGTATCGAAATCGTATCGGAAGATAGTATAATGATGCCGGCTGACGAGGAAGAAGATGTAGAAGTTGATGTGGATGATATTGATTTAGAATTCAGCATCCCTAAAGGAATAAGTGTTGATGACCCTGTAAGAATGTATTTAAAAGAGATTGGCAAGGTGCCGTTATTATCTGCAACCGAAGAAATAAATCTAGCAAAAAAAATGGAAATGGGAGACGACGACGCTAAACAAAAACTATGTGAAGCCAATCTGAGGCTGGTTGTCAGCATAGCAAAACGCTACGTGGGAAGAGGTATGCTGTTTTTAGACCTGATTCAAGAAGGGAATTTGGGACTCATTAAAGCAGTGGATAAGTTTGATTGGAGAAAAGGATACAAGTTTAGTACTTATGCCACTTGGTGGATCAGGCAAGCCATTACAAGAGCTATTGCCGATCAAGCCAGGACCATTCGAATACCGGTCCACATGGTTGAAACGATTAATAAACTCATTAGAGTATCACGGCAATTGCTTCAGGAATATGGTCGAGAACCACGTCCTGATGAGATTGCAATAGAAATGGATTTACCGGAAGATAAAGTAAGGGAAATCTTAAAAATTGCGCAAGAGCCTGTTTCATTAGAAACACCAATAGGTGAAGAAGAAGACAGCCATCTTGGTGATTTTATCCCTGATGAGGATGTTCCTGCACCGGCAGAAGCAGCAGCATTTTCAATGTTAAAAGAACAGCTGATAGAAGTATTGGATACCTTAACGGAGCGTGAACAAAATGTTTTAAAACTTCGTTTCGGCCTTGAAGATGGACGAGCAAGAACATTAGAAGAAGTAGGAAGAAGATTCGATGTTACACGCGAGAGAATTAGACAAATTGAAGCCAAAGCATTGAGAAAACTGAGACATCCAAGCAGGAGTAAAAAATTAAAAGATTACTTAGAATAAATACATTTCTATGTTTTCAAAGATCAACCGGAGAATCTTCTAATGAAGATTCTTTTTAGTGTCACTTCAAAAAATATAGGAATGCAGGGCCGGTTCCCCGCGGCCGTCCAAAGAGGAGAAATAAAATGATTCGTTTAACCGACCGATTGCAAGTAATAGCCAATCATATTCAAAAAGGAGAAAAGGTAGCAGATATCGGAACCGATCACGGATATATACCCATTTACATATATCAGAAAAATATTTCCGATAAATTAATATTAACAGATATCAATAAAGGCCCCATGGAAATAGCAGTGAGGAATCTCAGACAACATCATATACCCCAAAATCATTATGATGCCAGAATTGGCGATGGATTAAAACCGGTTAAAACCGGAGAAGTTGACACCATTGTCATTGCAGGTATGGGCGGGTTGCTGATAAAAGATATCTTGTCATACGACATGAACAAGACCAAAGCATTAAAAAAGCTTATCCTGCAGCCTCGAAACGCTCAAGATAAGCTAAGGGAGTGGCTTCTATCAAATGGATTTGAAATTTTAGATGAATCTCTTGTTATAGAAGGTAAATTTATTTGTGAGATTATTGTGGCTGTACCAGGGGAAGGGCAGCCGACAGAACAGATTTATTATGAAATCGGTAAAAAACTGATTGAGAAAAAAGACCCGTTGCTGGAAAGCTTTATTACACGAAAAATTAATGTAGAGAAAAGTATTCTAAAAACAACATCACAAAATGATTCAAAGAGATCACAAAATCAATATCAATTATCAAAAGAACGCATAAAAAAGCTTAAGGAGGTTTTAGATTATGTCCGTAACCATTGATCAATTCTTACAATGCATGAATGACATAGCACCTGAAAAGTTAGCTGAAAAATGGGATAATGGCGGTGTGCAAATTGATACACATAATGAAAAATTTGAAAAGATATTAGTATGTATGGAAATAACAGATGAAATCATTAAAGAGGCTATTGATAAAAAAGCAGATATGATCATTACACATCATCCATTAATTTTTTCTCCTATTCAAAGTATTCAAAAAGATTGGACAGGGAGGACTATTGTTAAACTCATACAAAACAATATTTCTGTCTATTCCTCTCATACCTCCTTTGATTCTGTCATAGGGGGCAATAACGACTATTTGGCAAAACTGCTTAATATAAGTGAGGTATCCACTATTGAAGAGCAAAAAGGTGAAAAATTCTTTAAAATCATTGTTTATGTCCCTAAAGAAGCTTTAGAGCCTGTAAGAAACAGCTTCTTTCAAGCAGGTGCCGGGGATATAAATGACTATAAATATTGTAGTTTTTGTTCACAAGGTGTAGGGACATTTATGCCCTTAGATGATGCAGCACCTTATATTGGCCACAACAATGAACTCAGCTATGTTGACGAATACAAATTAGAAAGTATTGTACCGGAAAGCAAACTAAAAAAGGTGATTAAGGAAATGCTGGAAGCACACCCCTATGAAGAACCTGCATACGATATTTTCTTGATGGAAAATGT
>JAKSCF010000023.1 GCA_022360735.1 Clostridia bacterium | reverse complement strand
GACATAAAAGATAATTTGTGTTAAGTTTAATATGAATAGTGATTCATGTTTCATAAAAATAGCATCTTGCTTTATTTCACAGAAAAAGGACAAGCTTTATGGATGATTCAAATAAAAGACTACTCATGAAAATTGTGTCATTCATTGAATATATATGTCATTAATGATTCCTTAAAATTTTAATGAAAGGAGTGAGTTTAATTGATTTAGCGAATATTGGTGATGAATAACTACAGCTATTTATTCGTTAGAGCTTTAGAGGATTATGTGAAAAAAGAATAATTCTATTTTCATTCGAAAGGGATTGGTAAAATGAAGAAGAGAACAATTTTAATGTTGGCTTGCAGCATATTGATTTTTAGCATGCTTTTTTTACAAGCCAGTGCATACACGGTTGACATGGTTTGGGGTGACGCCAACGAGGGGACCGATACCATCTTTAACACGCCTGTTGCTATGGCAAAGGATGCTTCAGGGAATGTGTATATAGCAGATATGGGCAATCATAGAATCGTAAAAATGAGTCAAAGTGGAACTGTATTAGGGAAATACGGCACATTAGGCTCAGGAGCAGGTGAGTTTGACACACCTTTTGGTGTTGCCATTGATAATGATGGAAATATTTTGGTTGCAGATACTGCAAATTATAGGGTACAAAAATTTGATTCCAATTTTAATTTTATTAAAGCATGGGGTTCCTATGGTTCCGGTGCAGGTCAGTTTGGTTTACCCAGAGAGATTGGCATTGACAGTATGAATCGGTATCATGTATGTGATGAGTTCAATGATCGAATTCAGGTTTTTGATGAAGATGGTAATTATCTATATGAGTACGGCACAAAAGGAACAGGTAATGGAGAGTTTAGATTGCCTCAGGGCATTGCCGTTAAACAAGACCCTTCCGGAGACAGGGTGTACATATGTGATACATATAATAATCGAGTGCAGATATTAGATGTTGACGGTAATTATGTAGGACAAATTGGAACCGGTGAGCCGGGGGACAGTGGTACAAAGCTTTTCCATCCAAGAGGCGTTAATCTGGATAGCTCTGGAAATGTATTCATAGCAGATACTTATAATCACAAAATAAAAAAATATAATTCAAACCACCAATATCAATATTCTACGGATATAGGTATATCACGTCTTGAACCTTGTTATCCTTGTCAAGTGTTACCCATTGATAATGATTACTTTATTGTTTCGGATACTGGGAACAGCCAAATTATAAAATACAAAGGGTACAATACATATGCAAGTGTAAATGACTACTTTGGAATCCTTCGAAACGATGATGGAGTATTTTCAGAATGTGTGGGTGCTACCGTAGACAATAACGGAAATGTATATGTAACAGATACTTTTAATCATCGTGTCCAGAAATTTGACAGCAGTGGCAATGTTTTAGATAAATGGGGCGGCAACAGCGGTAATGGCGGGCCGTCGGCATATGGTATTATGTATTGGCAGTTTACTGCGCCTAAGCAAATCTGGTATGATGAGGCTTTTGGTAATATATTTATAGCAGATACAGGAAATTCAAGAATACAGGTATTCGCAAAAAACGGAACGTGGATATCCAATTTTGGCTATAACTTTTTAAGTCTGCCTGTTGGAGTTTGTACCATCAGTGACGGATCCATTTTTGTTGCGGATACAGGAAATAACCGCATTGTAAAATATAATGCTTTTGGTGTGTATCTTACAAGTTGGGGATATGAAGGCATGGGCGATGGACAGTTCAGAGAGCCTTGCTATATTGCCAGTGACTCTCAAGACAATATAGCTGGTATCCTGTATAGGAACACAGGTTTTAAAAGG
>JAKSCF010000164.1 GCA_022360735.1 Clostridia bacterium | reverse complement strand
TAAAAGTGTTCCTACTTCTCCATTAATATTTTGTATGCCAACCGGAATAATAGGTGCAGGGTATTTCTCTGTCACAACCTCCGCTACAGCCGATCTAAGTCCACCTATTACATTATGATTGTCGCATGTAACAATAGCGCCTGTCTTTTTTGCAGATGCTAAAACAGTATCCTCATCTATTGGTTTAATGGTATGCAGATTAATAACTTCAGCATTAATGCCTTCATCCAATAACATTGCACTCGCCTTCACTGCTTCACTTACCATTAATCCAGAGCTGATAAGGGTCACATCCTTACCTTGTTTTAATACATCAGCTTTCAATAAATTGAATGAATAAGATTCATTATAAATGCTGTCAACCTTTTTTCTATACATCCTCATGTATACAGGTCCTTTATATTCGATAATCATTGGTAATGCTTTACTTAATTCAACAGTATCAGCAGGCTCAAAAATCAAAATATTCGGAATGCTTCTCAAAACACCTATATCTTCAATAGCCATATGTGTTCCACCGTTAAGTTCAGCCGCGATGCCTGGATCAGTTCCAATTATTTTAACATTTTGATTGGCATAACTAATAGAAATAGCAATTTGATCACAGATTCTTCGGCTTGCAAAAGCAGCAAATGTTGTAATAATAGGAATATTTCCATAAGAGGCTATGCCGGCAGCAATGGATGTCATATTTTGTTCTGCTACTCCAACATCAATATATCTATCAGGATATACCTCTCCTATAGGTAGTGTCCCATTTGCTTTTCCAAGGTCTGCATCTATAAGCATTACTTTAGTATTCTTCTTCATTACTTTAATAATACTCTCGCATAGTACTTGTCGCATCTCTTTTTGCATATCTGTAAGCACCTCCTATTCAAGCTCTTTCAATGCAATTTTTACTTGTTCTTCATTGATTTTCATGCTGTGATTAGCTGCACCTGCAGCTTCAACATAAGAAACTCCTTTACCTTTCACAGTGTTCAAAATAATCATGCTTGGTTTATCTTTATATGTTTTCATAGTATTTATTGCATCTCGTATAGCTAACACATCATGTCCATCAATCTCTAAAACATTAAATCCGAAAGATTTCCATTTATCTAATGGAGATATTAGACTCATTACTTCGTCAATGGACCCGTCAATTTGAAATTTATTATAATCAAGAAAGACAATCAAATTATCAAGTTTATATTGAGCTGCCGCCATTGAGGCTTCCCATATTTGCCCTTCTTGACTTTCTCCATCGCCAATAATCGAGTAAATATACTCTTGGCTTTTTCTTATCTTCGAAACTTTTGCCATTCCCACTGCACATGACAAACCCTGCCCCAAAGAGCCCGCAGTCATGTCTATCCCAATCGTCTTATTCATATCACAATGACTGGGAAGGTTTGTCAATGGCTTATTCAAAGTATATAATTCTTCAATTGGGAAAAAACCTCTTAAGGCTAAGGCTGAATATACTGCAGGTCCAGCATGACCTTTCGATACAACGATCCTATCCCGGTCTTCCTTATGCGGGTGTTTTACGTCAATATTCATAACATCAAAATATAGCACTGCTAATACTTCAATAATAGATAAACACCCACCAATATGACCAGAACCAATGCTCCCAATTGATTTTATTGTTAATTTTCTAATTTCTTTTGCTTTTTCTTCAAGAAAATCTCTAAGCGTTATATCCATCATATACCTCCACTATTTTATTTTTCTTTATTACATTTGATCAATCATAGTATCAATTCATATCATATCCTCCTTTAAAGACTGGTTTTACTACTTCAATAAAGCTTATCAAATACTCCAAATATTATTGATCTACTTTCGCTACCCCAAACAAGTATCAAAACAAATACTTAAAAATTGAGAGAGAAATACAATGTAATATAGTCACACTTAAATTAAAAGCAAGAATAATGCCATTATATATTTTTGATCTTAAACATCATTAAATTCTGTGTTATACACATTTATTTATTCATTATTATAAAGAAATCACTTTTACTTGATGTGAATAAATTTCACATGTAAAGTAATCTTCTCTTATTATTGTTAAATGAATTTATGAGAAAACATAATGTCTCATCTTAACGTTTTCTAATTATTTTTACACGATTAAATAATTCGTCTTACTTTTTCACATGTGAATAAAATGCACATAATGCCCTCTGCATTGCAACATGCCTCGCAAACAAAAAAGAAAGCACTCTTTCGAGTGCTTCCCTTTATTTTAAGTATAATAATGGGAGAGAACAATTTTAGTACATCAATTCAACGGGGACCTCTTCGATCCCTCATGTTATTTATTAGTCCCGTTTGATTAAATTATAACACAATGATTTTCAAAATCAATACATATTTTATTTGTCATCAGTAAATTTTCGCTAATATTTTCTACAAAAAAGAAAGCACCCTTTCGAGCGCTTCCTTTTATCTATTTTAAGTATTAAAATGGGAGAGAGACAATGATATTTATCCGGCCAAATCTTGACATTAGGATCAAGGAGCCATTCATGTTGTGGATCGTTATCTCTTGATGTCCAAGGATTATTGTCTAAATGCCTGATCATCCAGCAGTAGTACATGGCATATCCAGGTGCTGCCGCTTGTGGGTGTGTTGGACCTCCTGGTATACATAGTATGCTGTTGTGGGTGATTTTATATGCTTCATCTCCAATAAATCCTGCACCGAAACCTTGTTCTTTGTTAAATTTATAGTAATATACTTCCGGTTGTGGATGTCCATGTGGAATATAGCTGGACCATTTTCCGGGATAGTTGATCACCTCACCGATTACCATATTGGAATATGGTGCGTTGTTGTAATCGAAAACCGTCCTTACAACCCGTCTGGCCGTATCTTTCCAAACATTTTCGCCAAACACATCACTTTGACAATCTTCTTGGCTGTAATAT
>JAKSCF010000024.1 GCA_022360735.1 Clostridia bacterium | reverse complement strand
GCTGGGTATTGCCTCATATTTCATTTCTATATTTTGTCCCAATATATTTTCAACTGCAACAATGCCTTGATGTGAAGCCACATGCGCCAATTGAATGATATTGGTAACATCTCCAATGGCATAAAACTTATTATTGGTGGTTTTCATTTGGTTATTGACCTTAATGCCGTTTTTTCTTTCATTCAATTCAATATTCAGTGCTTCTAACTCTACAGAATCCAAATTAGCACGTCTGCCTACCGACATTAATACATAATCGCCTATGGTATATTGACGTTTTTCATCTTTTTCAAACTCAGTAATCAGCTTTCCGCTGTCTGTTTCCAAAATACTGCCGGCCTTAGCAGAGCAGAAGTATTTAATATTTCGTTGATCACATTCTAATTGAATGACTTCAATAATATCATCATCTAAAGTACAAAGTGTCGTATCCATATATTCAATAACGGTTACTTTACTACCCAATGCATCAAAAATAAAGGCAAATTCCATCCCGATAATACCACCGCCAATAATGGTCAGTGCTTGGGGGATTTCTTTTAATTCCAGGATTTCTTTATTGGTTAACACTTTTTCCAGATCAGCGCCCGGGATATTCAGCTTTACGGCAGTAGAGCCAACCGCTAGAATAATGTTCTTTGCTTGTATCGTTGCATCTACTTTTTTATTCTTTACTACAATCGCTTCACCTTCAAGCTTTGCTTCCCCATTAATATACTTAATATTCCAAGACTCTAATAGATATTGGATACCGCCTACTAAAGTAGAGACTACTTCATCTTTTCGATCCACGATTTTAGCCATATCAGCTTTTGGTTCATCAACCAATATTCCGAATTGTTCTGCATGCTTTATCTCATCTAATAAATGCGCGCTTTTAACAAAGCTTTTGGTTGGTATACAGCCGTAATTCAGACAAGTCCCTCCCAATCGATCTTTTTCAATTAAAGTAACCTTTGCCCCTAGTTGAGCAGCTCGAATAGCCGCAACATAACCTCCGGGCCCTCCTCCTATAATTGCAATATCACATTGGACATCTTCTTTTTTGGGCTTTGCAATACCAAATGAATAGGAAGATTTCTTTTCTGTTTTAGTATTTTCTGCTTTCACATTGGATTTTTCTCCATGGATCTGAAAAATAGCATCGCCTATTTTTACTTCTTCTCCTTCTTTTATCAATACTTTAAGAATGGTCCCATCGTATTCCGACTTCACCTTTACATTTCCTTTACTGGATTCTGCATTAAAAAGAATATCTCCGGCTTTAATTTTTTGATTTTCACTCACAAGAATCTTACCAACTGTAGCTGACTTATCATGTCCGGAAAGCTCCTTTAAATTTATCTCAATCATATTTATTCTCCTTTGCCCATTTTTATAAAAGAGGGGGTATTAACACTCAGCTTATCGAAAAAATACTAGCAAAATGAATACAGGTGTATATATATTTGTTTTTTTGTGTTCATTTGGTTAGAAAATTTAGGTGGCAGATGGGCTATAAAAGTCGTGCACATACAGGACGTATGTGAGCAAACTTAAGCCATGGACGGCGATTGTTTGCGGTTAGGCTTTTATAACCCATATGCCATCAAATTTTCTAACCAAATGAACACATTAACGAATATTTATACGCCTGTATTCATTTTTCGACAGACTCAGGTGCATCAACACCTCTTTTACTTAAATTCGTTTTTAAATTCTTCAATGCAGTCTTTAAGTAATGTTACAGAATAAGCCATGGACGGACCTCCGCCAAATGCAACTGCAACCATTGCTGCTTCTAATATTTCTTGCTCAGTTGCACCGGCTTCAAATGCTTTATAGGTGTGGTATACGATACAATATTCACATCTATTGTAGCATCCTATACTGACGCTTATTAATTCTTTGGTCTTTAAATCCATTGCACCAGGTTCATATGAAGCTCCCAGTAATCCCATAAAAGCTTCCACTGCAGGCCCATTGGTCTCTGCCAAGCCTTCTAAACCTCCAACAAAACCATTTAACATTTCTCTCACGTTATACGCCATAATATTTCTCCTTCAACCAAATATTTGTCATGACAACTATTAGTATAACAAAAATTGTCATGTAAATCAATTGGAAAGTTCATTTTTGTGAAAATAAAAACATAATAATTTTTTCCACATATTCTTTCCTCTATGAAAAAGTATGTCCATTTTTTTATGAGGTATGTGGCGTATGCTAATGAAATAAACTATGATCATCAGCTAGAAAACTTAGAGAATTTTAGTGAAAAAAATAAACCCTTATTTGGGTTTATTCGCTACGTTCATAACTAAAGCGTCTAAAACTTTCTGAAAAGTTTTTAAATCATCATCGGAAATACCGTCTAGTAATATATCACTGAAAATTTCTCCTTCGGGTAACACCTCATCCTTAAGCGTTTTTCCTTTATCCGTTAGCTTAACATACGTTACTCTTCTATCTTCCTTACTTTTTATCCTTTGAATTAATCCGTCTCTCTCCATTCTATCTAGAAGCCTGGCAATACTAGGATCTTTAGTTTTCATTTTTATTGCCAGATTCTTTTGACTGATACTTTCTTCATTATCCAAATAATAAAGAGCAATCCATTGAATTCGTGTTATGCCTTTCTTTTCAAGCCTCTTACTGAATGCATCTGATATCATTTTCATAGAATTCACGGATACATATCCAACGCAAGTTTCCAGTCTAAAGCTCAAATAATCGCCCTCTTTCTAAATTATTCAATAATTGGTTTATCACATTATATAATATTCACATTATAAAAATTTCTTATTGAGTTCAGTAAGGATTGGTTGCTTTTTAATAATATTGTACCAAATTTCCAAGAATCCTTGTATCTATAATACTCTCCCACAATCAAACTGCGCTCTTCATTAATATCCATTTGCTCTTCTATCTGAAATACTTTTGAATTGATTTGATTCTGGGTACAGTTTAATTGAATCCTTAATTTGTCTTTAATGGCTCCGTTGTTTTTGTATAGGGATATACCAATGGCTATTTTATGGATGGTATCCGGTACTTTTTTTAAGTTGATATCCAATGATTTAGAAAGCTGGTCTTGATAGGTTTCTGTAAATAAAAAGCTATTATGATCATCTACCGGCTGGTTATAAAAGACTATATTCTTCTTTCTTACTACGTTATTTTCTTCCAACATATATGCAAACACGTCTATATCCCAAGCTTCTACATCTCGATTATGGTAAATTAACTCTAATGTCAGCCTAGTCAGGACTGCATCATCTTCTTTGGATATTACAATTTTTTGTCCTCTGGTCAATAGATTTCCCATTCTATTTCCTACCTTCAAAATCAAATTCAAATTTTAAAAAAACAGTTCCATTAATTTTATTAACATGCTCAAGCAATCCGAAAACCGGTATATCAAGATCACCGTGAATATATATATCATTGGTATTAATATGAATATACTTTTGAATATTGATTGCGTTATTTAAGACACAAACGTTGTTATTGTAAGGATCCGATAAAATATTGATTAAAAACATACGGACATTGGCAGCACATTTGCTATTCATTTTAATAAAATTCGTAATGTGTTTTTTCAACAATTTTCTTTCCAGTGTCCCTTTTAACAGCGCATTTGTTTCATAGGTTGAAATTTCGTTATAAAAGCTTTTTATAAATTTGTTATAATCATCACTTTGCCCGGCATTGCTGTAATGATCTTTAGCATTTTCAATACTTCCTGATATCAAATATATCTTCATTATTTCACTATTCTTAAAAACATAATAAAAATAGTTTTCCAGATCCGTACAAACTTTACTTACATTTTCAAAGATTTGTTTTGCACTTTCCGTATTTGGACTGATTTTAAAATACCCATTGAAAAGCCCATCCAAGGATTTCGAAAAATAGTATATATCAAAATTAATATCCACATTTTGGTCGATAGCTGAAACATTCATTATTTTAATTTCATTGACCTCTTTGAATATATCTCGATAATAGAATATATGGCTTTTCATATATAAATCCAGATTTTTAAAGTTAGCAAGAGTGCTGCTAACTTTAAAGTATTTCATGTACAGTTCTATACATTCTTTCTTATCCATCTTCTCAATCCTTATTGAACCTAAATGATTCACAATAAACTGCAAAAATCTAATGCGTCTTTTTAGCAGTTTTCATGAATAATCCGGGTTGAAATTACTTATTTCTGTATGATAATAATTTTTGTCTTTGTGATGCTTCCATTTGTACGAGCTCTTTTTCTACATTTTGACGGTTAACTCTTCCTTCTTCGTAAATTTTCATGGATTCATCTATGGTTTCTAATAATTTGTTGTGCGTTTCACGTAGTGTTTCGATGCTGACGACACCTCTTTCACTTTCACGGGCAATCTCCAAGGTATTGGTTTTTAACATTTCAGCATTTTTCTTGAGCATATCTTCAGTGGTCTCAGTTACTTTCTTTTGCACCTCTAATGCTGCTTGTTGTTTTTGAAGTGAAATAGAAAGGGCAATTTGATTTTTCCAAATGGGAATCGTTGTTAATATACTGGATTGAATTTTATTTGCCAATACTTTATCATTATTTTGCATTAACCTGATTTGAGGTAATGTTTGAAGCGCTATTTCTTTACTGAGTTTTAGATCATATATTCTCTTTTCTATTTCTGTCAACATTTGAGCAAAATCATTATACTTTTGAATGTCTAACATATCTTGTGTCTGCTCGGCTTTATTTTTTAAGTTGATCAACGTGGTTTCTACTATTTCTTTGTATTTTTGTTCACCTGCTGCCACATATAATTCCAAATCATGAAGATATTCCAGATTCTTATTATATAATGCGTCTAATACATTAACGTCTCTTATTAATTCTTGACGTGATTTGTCCAGACCCACAACAATATTATCTACCGTATCAGATATGCTTTGTAATCCTATCTTTGCACCTTGTGCACTCTTTTTAAATTTATCAAAGAAAGGTATTTTACTGGGTTTCTTTTTGGTTAAATTATCCAAATCCACACCCTTAATGGTTACAAGTAAGCTTGTCAAATTAGAGCCTACATGCTGTGTATCTTTTGTTTTAACACCTTCTAATATACCATCAGCAAATTCAGCAATTTTTCCTTGAACATTTGAACCAAAATACATCAGACTGTTTGAATCTGAAATATTGATTTCATCTTTTGCCTTTTCTACAATTTGCATTTCTTGGCTGTCAAACTTAGAAATATCTACGGTAGGTACAAATTGATTTTGATTCTGCTCAACTACTTGTGTTTCTTGAACAGGTTCCGGTGTTGTTTCTTCAACCTTCGGTTCTACTTGTTTTTGTTCTATATCATTTAGCAAATCTTGAAATCCCATGGGTTTCACTCCTTTTATTTATTTATTGTATTAAAAATCCAATTTAACCAAATCTTCCAGTGTCTTTAAATCAACATTTAAATTCATATCCTTTTTTTCTTTTATGTCATTTATCATATTAAATAATTTTTCGTTGATGGTCAATAAGGTTGAAGACAATTGTTCTTTTTGATTTTTATCTGAATATCTCTCATCAAAATTCTGTAATATTTCTTTTATCATTTCTATATATTTCAATGCCAATAACTCATTGACTGAAATGAGGCTTTCGACTTTTTCATTATAGTAACCTATTATGAAGTTATAATAAGCAATAAAGGAAATAAGGCTGATATAAATGTTTTGCGTTTTCATATTGATTGCTAGTTTTTCTACTTCTTTTAATGATTCTTCAGCTTTATCCAATACTTTCTTTGGACTTTTATCTTCTTTCTTAACCTGTTCTTCCTGATTTTCTTTTTTGATACCGAAAAGATTAAACATCTTCACCACCCCTTGAGAGACAATTAATAATTACCAATGAATAATTAATAATGCAGGATGATTTTCAGAGAAAATCTTCATTTGAAAAAATTGATATTAAAATATTTTGTTACACAAAATCTACATTAATTATTCATTATTACTTATTAATTTGAAATAATATTTCTTTTAGTATTTCTTCAGCAGCCAATATGCCTTCATTTGCTGCAACGGATATATGCTTTATTGTCTGTATATCCACATTTTTATATAACTCACCATGTACAGGCGTTATAGCATAATGGGCCTTTTCAAGCATAGGTAAGTCCAACAATGAATCTCCGGCTGCTAAAATCGTGCTTTTGTTTTCACGTTCAGCTATATATTCAACGGCTTTTCCTTTGCATATATATTCCGGTATGAGGTATAGTTTTCTGCCTTGCAAAGATATTTTCCAATTTATGTTATGGGCCCAATCTTTAAATCCTTTTAATTCATTATGTGGTATTTTCTCTTCATCTACTATTAAATATCCAAACATATCATCAGCGGTATGGCTTCTTAATACCCAATTACCTTTTATTTCATTAAATTGGTTGAGTACATCCGAAAGCTGATAGCTTTCGTTTAAAAATAAGCTTTTTATTCTTTTTTTCCAATCTTCATCCACATTTCCATTATACAATATATTGCCGCCATTGCTGACAATTGCATATTTAGATTTTATTTCTTGTTGAAATATTTTAATTCTTTTATATTGAGTAATGGTCCTTGTAGTCGTGGGTATAAACAACAGACATTTTGATATTTCTTTAAGCAGATCAACAGCTTGCCTGGTCATATATGAAATGGGTTGATCTTCTTTGGTCTCGATCAATTGTATGGATTCTTTATCCTTAATATCTTGGATAAAACCACTGGAATAAATTAATGTTCGATCTAGATCACTGGCAAATAGCATTTTAGCCTCCCATGGGTTTAATCAGTCCACAACATTCATAGGTCATATTCGGATATTCTATAACGTCTACGCCTTTTTCTTTTGCAAGTATTCGTATATGCTTTAAATTATCACTGGTTCGCTTGACAAGTATTTTCCAAGGTATTCTTCTCAGCAATACTCTGGTTGTTTCTCCTATACCCGGTTTGATCAAATTAACATCATCTATTTTAAAGTCCTGCCGTATCTGCTCAATATCCTTCATACCTGCCCAGGTTACTTGGCTTTTGATGTCTTCACGGGCTGACTTTTTAGCTTCTTTTACGATATGAGGGTACTCTTTTATAATTTCTTCTAAATAATAATTTGACAAATCTTCATTGCTCAGTTCTTTATAATACTTTGCCCCATGAAAATCTTTTTCTCCTATCAAATCATCTCTTAAAACGGTACGGCTTACCAAGCCGGAAATAGTAGAATTTAAGCAGGCGCTGGGAATCAAAAAATCTTCTCTGGTACCGAACGTACTGACACAATATCCCGGATCAGCCAATACTGCTAAATCCTCATTTAATATTATACTATATTTTTTCTGAATGTCATTACATGCTTGATTTAATACACGAGTTATTGCACCTTTTCCTGTCCATCCGTCTATAAATTGTATTTCACAATCCGGATGTTGGTTCACTATATAAAGAACCGCATTCTCATCGATTCCCTTACCTCTTATAATGGAAATACTATAATGGGGCAAGTCAATATCGTACTCACCCTTTATATATCTTTTGATTAAAACGCCAACAGGGGTTCCGGCCCTGGCTAATGAAACCAAAACGATATCTCTTCCTCTGTTCATAAGTATTTTTTCTGACACCGTCCCCACTGCTTTGGCTACTTTTTTAGAATATTTTTTTAAAGACAGGTGAAACAGCTTCATATATTCACTCGAAGGCTTGTATTCTATTGGAAGCATTTCAGAATAATGTCTTCCACTTTGAATACTTTTTTCTCTTTCATCTGTTCCTTTTTCTATTTCAACATAGCTAATATCTTTTAATAAAAATGAAACATCACTTTCATCATAACTACCCATGTGTTTTGGCTTATTCAAATTTAATTGATCACCCGATAAGATGATGATGTTAATATTTTTAATGCCCAGTTTTCTAAGGACATCAATCATTGGTTTAAGCTTTGTTCTATGAATATCTCTTTCAATAATAATAAATAAATCATCGTACTGCCCATTGATGTTATAAAAGTAATTGGTTATCCGGCTGTTTTTAAAACTCTTAAACGAATGTGCACCCCTTACACCATAATCTTCTTTATCACAAGGGAAAATAGGGCTGATAGTAGTCGATTGATAAAAAACATCTTTTCCCATATAAGATGCAATCTTCATAGGAATGTACATGAATTCTTCTACCCCTAGCACTAATGTCTTATTCCCCATAATCTTTTGATTCAAAAACGACCCTATGTCTTTACAATAATGCTCCAATTCATCATGAATGCTGCTGCTAATGCCAAATCTTCCTGTCCATTCTAAATACGGACTATCATTTTCTCCTTCATCTTCTGATACATAATTGTATTTAGGAAATGGAACCTTTTCAGAGAGATTATATATGCTTAATTTAGATTCTATGGCTTCTTGATTTTCATTCTGTTCTAATCGGTTGATGGTGGGTTGACCATTGACATTTATATTGCCTGAAAGCAAAGAAACCGTATTAATTTCAATATTCAATTCTTTCTCAAACGCTTCAAACCTCTGTATGTCTTCTTTGGATCTCCAATCCAGCAACGATAAGATGGCATATTGTTTTCTGGGAAACTTTCTCTGGATTTCTCTGATGATATTAAGTGTTGTTTTGCCTGTGGTCATTTCATCATCAACAAAAACAATAGGTGCCTGATTATTCAAAACATGGTCCCCTACATATAACTTGTGAGTTGTGGCATGAGAATGTTCTTCTTCAAATTGAATCGCTGACTTTTTGTTTTTGATATTATCTCTGGTGGTGTGAATATACGTAGCGTTATCAAACATGTCAAAAACACTATGCCCTAAAGACGTAGCTGTTTCCGCAAAACCAATAAAAATAGTTTTCTCTACTTTGATCTTTTTTGCATGGATTTGATCATATATTTGTTTCTGATTTTTTTGAGTAATGATGGCATTGGCAATATCATCACCAAAACCTAAATCCTTTTGATAGACTTTTTTTAGGTATTCATTTGAAAGCAAATATCCAGATAACAGTGACGTATAGGGATTGACAGGAATGTGCTTTCCTAGTACCTTGCTGACAAACAGAAAACTTCTTTTTTTATTTTTTCTCGCTGCCATAGAAAACAGCGAATGGGTAGGAAATTCATAGGAATTCCTATGAATATCAATAATGACTTTTAAGTCATCTAAAATGTTATATTCTAAGCAAGCTTCTGTAACTTTCATTTTCATTATACACTCCATATATTTTTGCCTGAATGAGTATTTTCTTTGCCCAATTGGCATGAGGCTTTATTTCATTCATTTTATTGTTATATTCGCTCTTTATAACACCGACTTTACCGTTGTTATTATTTAAGATACTTAAAGCATCATTATATTCCTCTTTATTGACCACATACATAGCTTGTACCGGAATAATATGATCAGGATGAATAATGGTCTTACCAACGATGCCATTGGCTTTATCATACAATACTTCTTTTTGAAGCTTGTCAATATGCGTAATATACTCCCAAACAGGTCCACTCACTATAAAGCTGTTTTCTGCTCTTGAGAACATATTTAAAATATCTATGATGCAATCTTTTATGACGCCGATATCATAAATAGTCATATCCGGGCTTCTTCTGATGCCGTAAAGGCTTGAAAAATCGGTTGCACCAATGCGGACATTAATAATTAAGTCCCTATATTGATTAAACAATGTGCTGATACTCAATAAAGTTTCAAATCGCGTTTCTTTATACATAATATCACACGACTCAAGTATGGGCATTGCATAAAGGTTAAGATGATACATATGATTTATTTTTCTAAGGGATTGAAAATAATCATTTCCATTTTGTGTGGTCAGTTTGGGAAATACAAACCCAGTTAAGATTTCTAACTTTTCCTTTAAAACATTACAGATTCTAATAAATTGATTGCAATTTCTAACTCTTACAAATAGCATTGGAATATCATCCGTGTTGACTTTTTCTTCTTTTATGTGACGATATAAATGATTGATATGCTGGATCAATTGCTCTTCTGCTTTTACTATTTCATCGTCTCCAATGGCATCTTCAAGGCATAATATGGCTGTGATTAAGCTGGGGTATTTATTATTAGCAATATCGTAAAAAATACTTTCCTTAGTGGCAGGCATATAAAGCGCTGCCCCTATTCCATTGGAAAGTATTTCTACGCTATCATTTTTTATGAATTTTGTAGGCTGAACATAAAAGATACTGTCTTTTTCAGATTCAGTGAGGTAGTTAAAATATTGCATATTTAACCTACGTCTAAACCAAAATTCCTACATAAAGCTGCTAATCCGCCTTGAAAGCCACTTCCAACTGCTTTGAATTTCCACTCACTATCATGTCTGTATATCTCGCAAACGACTATAGCAGTCTCCACACTAAAATCTTCCCCTAGATCATATCGAATCAATTCTTGGTTAGTAGCTTCATCTACTACTCGAACAAAAGAGTTGGCCACTTGTCCAAAGTTTTGTTTTCTATTTTCTGCATCATGAATGGTAACCGCAATGGATACTTTCTCTATGCTTTGAGGCATCTTATCAAATTCAATGATGATTTGTTCGTCATCACCTTCTCCTTCTCCGGTACGATTATCGCCCGTATGGATAACGCCGCCGTTACCCCCTTGCAGGTTATTGTAAAAGACAAAATCTTTATCATTGATGACCTTATTGCCCGCATCTGTTAAAAATGCCGATGCATCCAAATCAAAATCAGATCCGGCATCGTATTGATTAATATCCCAGCCAAGACCAATGATGGCTTTTTTTAATCCAGGGTTTGTTTTCGTTAAATCAATTCGTTGTCCTTTGGTTAAATTAATTGCCAGTGTCCTCTCCTCCTATCTATATCTATTTACGATTTCACTCAGTGAAGCATCGTGAGTTCCTTCACCAATAGCTGCAAACTTCCACTCATCATTACTTCTATATATTTCTCCCGCAACTAATGTGGTCTTACCCGCATAGTTATCTGAAAGATTATATCGAATTAATTCTTCATTGCTTCCGCCATTGACAGCTCTTATAAATGCATTCTCAATCAGTCCGAAATCTTGTTTTCTTCTTACACAGTCATAAATGTTAACAACAAATACTAACTTTTGGACATCAGCAGGAATGAGATTTAATTCAATGATGATCTGTTCGTCATCGCCTTCCCCTTCCCCTGTTATATTATCTCCTGTATGCACAACGCTTCCATTTGGACTTCTTAAATTGCCATAATATATTAAATCCTCTTTTTTTCTAAATATATCGTTGGCACCTAACATTAAGACCGAAGCATCACAATCTATTTCTGCACTGGGGCCTTTAAATAAGCCGCCCAATAAACCGCCGCCTGATTTTTTGACAGGGTCCCATCCCAGCCCAACTAATATTCTTGATAGACCTTTATTACCTTTTGTTAAATCGACTCTTTGTCCTTTTTGCAAATTAATCGCCATTATTATAACCTCCTAATCGTTTACTTACTTTGTGGAATAAATTGTCTGACCCAGCTTCCAAATCCTTGTGGATTCCTTGTTTGTACCAATACAGTCCCCGGCCCACGGAATTTACATACTAAGCCTTCTCCGGATGTAAAACTGGATACCCAGCCTTTAGATGCTTTATCTATGGTATAATGCATATAATCAGGCCAAGCAACAAGGTGGTTATTATCAATGGTCACTTCTTCTCCGTTTTCTAGATTAATAGGATGTATCGAACCATAGGCATTTACAAATACAGTTCCTCTTCCACGAACACCTAGAATAAAAAATCCTTCGCCTGAAAATATTCCTTGTGCTAAATTTTGAACTTGCGTATTGATTTCAATATTTTCAGTGGATGCTAAGAATCCATCCTTTTGTATATTCAAACCAAATGAACCATCCAGCTCAACATCAATAATACTGCCCGGTATAGAAGGTGCTAATAACACTTTTCCATTTCCTCTATTAGCCACCAGGGTTTGGAAGAAAAATTTCTCTCCGGCCAGCATTCTTGTAAATCCTTTTAAAACGCCGCCTTCCAGTTTTCCTTCTACGTCTATCGTGTTGGCCATACTAACCATAGCACCTGATTCTGCTTTAACCATTTCCCCTTTATTAAGGTTGACTTCAATAATAGGAAATGCACCTTGATAGAGTATATCGTATTTCAAATTTCCACCTACTTTATTTATTCTTAATATTAACCCACATTAATGCCAAAGTTTTGGCAAAGTGCACCAAGTCCTCCTTGGAATCCACTGCCTATTGCATTAAATTTCCATTCGTTACCATTTCGGTATAGTTCAGCAACAACAATAGCTGTTTCCACGCTGAAATCTTCACTTAAATCATATCTTATAAGCTCTTCTCCTGTATCTTCTCTAAAGATTCTTATGAAAGCATTTGATACCTGACCAAAGTTTTGCTTTCTTTCTTCTCCTTCATGGATGGTTACTGTAAAGTCGATTTTATGTACATTAGCAGGGACCTTATTTAAATCCACTTTGACTTGTTCATCATCTCCATCACCTTCACCGGTTAGGTTATCGCCTTGATGTATGATTGAACCATCTGCACCTTGTAAGTTATTATAGAAGATAAAATCTTTGTCACTGGATACTTTACCATTTTCACCTAAAATAAAAACTGCAGCATCTAAGTCAAAATCAGCTCCTCCGTCATATTTGTTCACATCCCATCCCAGTCCTACTACGACTTTACTCAACCCAGGGTTAGATTTTGTCAAATCAACTTTTTGTCCTTTTTGTAAACTAATTGCCATTTTGAATATCCTCCATTCCATTTAATCATACTAGAATTAATACTTATTTTAGATTTGTATTAACCCTAACCCACATTATTCACGATAAACTACAAAAAATCTACTTTTCCATGAATAATCTGAGTTTAAACTTATTATTGACTTACCATATATTCATTATAATTTATTATTGAGAAAAAACTCAAAATATTATACAATTGATAAGTGTTTGCTTTTTTTATTTTAAGCATTAGCTTTATTATAACATTAATTTATAGAAATGTATTTGAGTCCAACAATTTTAACCAAATTTTAATATAAACTTTTGGACAATTGTTGTAATATAATATTCAAGGAGGGATTATAATGTTTCATTGGATTAATCATATTGTTGTAGCCATTGCCATGCTGTTTATTATGGCAGTTGTAATTAGTAAAGCTGCTGATCAATTAGGAGATGCCCTTCATGTTTTAGGAATAAAATTAAAAATACCTAATTCTGTTAGAGGCGCTACTTTTGATGCTGTCAGTTCATCCTTTCCGGAGTTTTCAACGGCTATGGTAGCAGTTATCGTTTATAAGCAATTTACGGATATTGGCCTTCCAACCATTGCCGGATCAGGCATTTTTAATATCTTGTTAATTCCTATGCTAAGTATCTTTGTCTATAGAGGATCTCAGGTGTTAAAAGCAGATAAAGCAAGCATCTATAGAGATATGCTTTTTTATTCTGTAAGTATACTTGCGTTGATATTTATGGCGTATACGGGTCAATTTACCTTTATATCAGGTATCATACTCATTGGTATCTATGTTGTGTACATCATTACTTTGTCCGTACAGTCAAAAAAATATAGTGATAATATGACCCTTGGTGAAGAAATTGGAATAAAAGCTGAGCTTCAACAGGAACTTGAAGAAGAAGGCGAAGAATCTGAATTTATTGACATGAGCTACAAGAAAATATTCTCTATTGTTATTGTCACGATGACCATCATATGGGTAAGCACCGATGCCATCGTTCAATCTGCCATCGTTGTTTCTGAAACCCTTAAGATACCTACATTTATTGTTTCTGTTGTCATACTGGCTGCTTGTACTTCAATTCCGGATACACTTTTATCGATTAAATCCGCAAAGCTTGGGGATGCGGATGGTGCCGTATCCAATGCAGTAGGTTCTAATATATTCGATATATGTATTTGTTTAGGTGTACCTATGCTAATAGCCGGAAAAAGTATCCCCGTTAATTTAAGTGAAAACCTAATCATATTTGTTTTCCTTATTCTTTCTATGCTAACAACAGCACTCATTCTTCTTAAAAAAAATGGTGCAAAAAGAAGCGATACATTTTTCATGGGAGCCGTATATGTTTGTTTTATTATCTACATTGTTTGTGTAGGTTTAACCATTATCCCACTCAACGCATTTGTTTAAAATAGCTTTGTAAATGATTAAGATTATATAACTTTTAATGTCATTAAAATAAAAAGGTATAGGCACTATTACGAAATAGATCTATACCTCTTTTAAATTCAATTACTTCTTTTTATAATTTTTTAAGATAATCTTACTACATTTACCCATGCACCGATACCCTCAAATACATCCTCCAAGTACGTAGTTGATGGAACAATATTAACTGCAATACCTGTTGACAGAGGAATCATAGAATGGTTGACAAAAGTAAAAACATCTCCATCACTTGCATGGATGGCGATACTTCCATTAACAACTGCATTTTTCACATTATTGGTTACACCTGAAAGGGTGATGTTGGTTCCATTTTTCAATAATGAAATAATAAAATTTGGAATATGATCATTTCGAGTACAAGTCAAATGAAATAATTTTTTCATTAATCGCTTAAAAAATGAGACCAAACAACCTGAATGTGGGTCATCTTGTGTATAGGCAAGATTAAATGACCAACTTAACAAGTACTGCCCAGTAGTATTAATTGTAAATTCACCGGTCTCAGTGTTATAAGAAATGTCATCACAATTCGTTCCGGCAGGATTTAGTGCATCTAAAATCAAATTGCTTCCACTGGAAAAAGACTTGCAGCTGGTGGAAGAAAAGGTTGCCAGCAAAGCATTCTTCTCACATGGCTGGGGACCTACATCATCATAACATACCATTATTTCCGGCATATGCTGAGGCACCTCTTCTGTGCTTCCAAAAACTAAAGTTGAAAGAATGGTTTTTTCACCGGTTAAGGCAATACCGTAGTTTTCCTCACTACCATTTACAAACTTTTGTATGGTGTTGGTTATATCTATATAGATAAATGATCCAACTTCTGAGCTCGTCACATCATAGTATTCTTCCGTAGGTTGAATTGCCGGCATCGTATTATACGTTACCCTACCGGCATCAAACTCGGATAGAATTGTATTAACGGTGATCGTTGAATCCATTGTTGAATCTTTTCTTGTTACATATGCCTTTATGATCGCACTGTTTATAAGACTTCCTGAAGGTATTTTAGAAGTATCAAATTTCACGAAATTGGTAAATTGGCTATTTGACCATGTTTCAAACCCCTTAAACAAATAGCCCTCTTCAGAAAAATTCTGATCAGGTGCAGAGCTTGAAACATAGGTATCTGAAGTAATTGGCAAAACAACTGTTCGCATTTGTATTAACCACCTAACTATACACTAAAGTTTAAAGTTATTAAGCTAATACATATTATTCATTTATGAGAAATTTGTTATTTTTTATCATGAATTAATATAATTTGGTGAAATTATATGACGCTATCGAAAAATGAATGCAGGCGTAT
>JAKSCF010000566.1 GCA_022360735.1 Clostridia bacterium | reverse complement strand
ATTTTAAGTGGGGCACAATATATTGTGAGTTCAAGTTTTGACGAAGCAACCGCAAAACTATGTAATCGTTATCGTATACCTTATATGCCCGGTTGCATGACTTTAAAAGAGATTACAACAGCGATTGAGTATGGTGTTGATGTTGTGAAAATTTTCCCCGGAAATGTTTTGAAAATAGATTTTATAAAAGCAGTAAAAGGCCCAATGCCTCAGGTTGAGATGATGCCATCAGGTGGTGTCAGCGTGGACAATGTAAAAGAGTGGATCAAAGCAGGGTGTGTAGCAGTAGGCGCAGGCGGCAGTTTAATTGCGGGAGCCAAAACAGGTAACTATGAATTAATTACCGAAACAGCAAAAAAGTTTGTTGAAAAGATAAAAGAAGCAAGAGTATAAACGTTAAAGCCAGAGGTGAAGTAATGAAAGATAAAGTTCTAGCTGTAGATATTGGTACCTCAAGTGTAAGAGTAATTATTGTCGATGTAAACGGCAGAATTTTACACAAAGAGCAAATGAGCTATGATGTGATTATTGTCAATCAATATATGCAGGAACAAGACCCGGATATCCTTTGTAATACTGTATTTGAAACCATAAAAAACTGCATGATCAATTCCAAGGTGGATAAAAAATCCATCAAAGGGATAGGCTTTAGCAGCCAAATGTATAATATTTTTCCCATTGATCATGATGGCAATAAACTATTCAATATGATACTATGGTCCGATTCCAGAAGTGAAGAGCAAGCCGAAAGGCTTCAAATGATCTATGGAAAACGCTATCTGTATGAAACCACCGGATGTCCGATGAACTCTCTGTTTCCTATTTCAAAAATTATGTGGTTAAGAGAGAAGAAAGAGTCGATTTATAATAAGGCCCATAAGTTTATTTCCATAAAGGCATATATTTTAAATAAATTGGTTGGTAAATATGTTATCGACTATTCAATGGCGTCTGCTACAGGACTATTTAACATTCATGATTTGAAATGGGACCAAAAAGCGTTATCGGTAATTGGATTAAGTGAAGATAAATTATCTATCCCTATTTCCGGAACAGAAGTATTAGAAGTATGTAACGATGAAATATTAAACAATTTAGGATTACCAAAGGATATAGAATTAATTTCAGGTGGAGGAGACGGTCCCCTTGCAAACATTGGAAGCGGTGCATATGAAGAAGGCATCATTAATGTAGACTTGGGAACAAGCGGTGCTGCGAGAGTCATAACAAAAAAACCCCTTATTGATATAGATGAGAGGCTTTGGAGTTTCGCCGTTACAAGAGAACATTGGGCATATGGCGGTATTCTCAGCAATGTTGGTAATGGCTATAAATGGCTGATTAGAAATATTGCTGAATTTGCTTGTACACAATCAGAAAAAGACTTTTTTCAAATTGTAGAGTCAGAATTAAAGCTTTTACCTTTAGCCGTAAATGATTTGATTTTTATTCCATATTTATTGAAAGCAAGAAGTCCGTATTGGGACGATAAAACGAAAGCGACTATTTATGGTTTGACCCATGAGCATACCTTTGTGGATATGGTAAAGGCCTATATGGAAAGTATTGGGTACAATCTATTTTCATTGATTAATATTATCAACGAACAAATTAAAGTTGTCCCTTATATCATTTTGACAGGCGGATTAGCTTCTTCGGAATATTTAGGACAATTACTTGCCGACATCCTTGGTAAAAGTGTAGTGACCTTAAAATCAAATGAAGGTTCCATAATGGGTGCAGCAATTATGACCCTTTATGCAACTGGGCTGATTGACACGTTAACCATTGAAGGGATCAATGAGAAAAAAATGAATTTTAAACCCAAAATGAGTATGCACATTGAATACCAGAAAAAATATGTTAAATATTTGAAGCTAAGAACGGCGATACGCTCTTTAGAACTATAGGGAGGTGGCATATGTACGATATATTAGTAACATCCAAATCATTTGCAAGATATAATCCAGAACTAATAGATACGTTAAAGGGCAATGGTATTAATATAATTAGAGCAAGTAAAAGTAATATGAGCGCAGAGGATATAGCACAAATTATTCCACAATATGATGGTATTATATGTGGTATTGATTCAATCAATAAAGGAGTCATCCAAGCCGGCGATAAACTGAAAATTATACACATGCATGGAACCGGTGTGGATCACATTGACATTGATGAAGCTAATATAAAAGGTGTATATGTGGGCAATTGTCCCGGTGCTAACGCTACTGCAGTTGCGGAACTAAATTTAGCCATTCTATTAGCAGAAGCCAGAGGCGTTGTAAAGCATTCAAAATCAATTTATGAAAAAAAGTGGGAAAGAAACCTGGGTGTCGAATTATCCAATAAAGTTATGGGTGTCATAGGCCTTGGTTATATAGGAAGAAAATTCGTTGAGCTGCTTAGAGGTTTTAATATGAGAGTGATTGCATACGAGCCGTATCCCAATTTAGATTGGGTTCAAAAAAATAATGTAGAGCTTCTTGAAGATATCAACCAAGTATTTTCTGAAAGTGACTTTATAAGTTTAAATTTGCCCTTAATAGAAAGCACAATGAATATTATTAATAAAGATACCATCGCTCTTATGAAAAAAGATGTGATTATAGTGAATACTTCAAGAGGGGGACTCATTAATACCAATGATCTGGTTGATGCCATTAAGAACAAAACCATCAAAGGGGCAGCCCTTGATGCATTTACCAATGAGCCCATTCACTGGGATTCAGAATTACTCAACATTGACCTTACATT
>JAKSCF010000025.1 GCA_022360735.1 Clostridia bacterium | reverse complement strand
CGTATGCGTCTCCTTTTGCTGCATGATGCCTAACAAAGCCATCCATATATTGACGTTTAACCTCTGTTCCTATATTTACTTTTTTAATTCCCATACTTATGCCTTTAGCAAACTGCTCATCTGTTATACCCGTTCCTCCGTGCAGGACAAGAGGCTTATCTTTTGATACTTCTTTAATCTCTTCAAGTCTCTTAAAGTTTAGGTTAGGTATGCCTTTATATAATCCATGTGCATTTCCGATGGATACTGCAAGCGCATCCACATCTGTTCTATCTAAAAACCCTTTCACTTGGGAAACCGTCGTCATTTTAGAATCTTTTACTTCTACGCCATCCTCGATTCCTGCCAAAGCACCCAGCTCCGCTTCTACAGAAACACCTGCTTTTTTAGCATACTCTGTCACCATGTTGGTGAGACTAATATTTTCTTCTAAATCCGCATGAGATGCATCGATCATAACTGCGCTAAAACCCATGTCCACAGCCATTTTGCATGTTTCAATATTTCTGGAATGATCTAAAAATACACAAGCATCGACTTTGGCTTCTTTTGCCAGCTTTATCATCACTCTCGCCACTTCAAGATTGCCTTCCGCAAGCAACGGAACCTCTCCAATCATTAATATAACCGGCAGATTCGCTTCTTCTGCTCCTTTTATGATGCCTTGGGCGGTAAACATGTCGTAGGTCGAAAAAGCACCAACAGCACCATCATGCTTTGTCATAATTTCTTTAAGTGAAACTAAGCTCATATTGTCCTCCTTTATTTTAATGGTTGGAATGACCTAATATTTGCAGATCTCCATATCCATCATATTTGCTAATTTTTCCAATTCTTTTTCCACATCACCATAAATCACTATGAAATGTGGCTCAAAACCATTTTTTACGCTTTTGGATACAATCTCTTTAGCTTTTGACTTAGTTTTTACAACCATGCTGGTCCCGCAGAACTGTTTAGGTTTATCTAAAATCTCTCCGCCGGCAATAAAGAACCTGAATGTACCGTCTTTCTTTCTGCCTATTCTAAAAACTGTGGCTTTATCAGATGGTTTACACCCATATTCCATGGTTGGTCCTATTTTTCTATTAGGATGAACACCTATTTCTGCACCTGTATCTTCTCTTGCTATAGAACAAGCCGCCGTTCCGCAATGCCAAAATGTTATGGTATTCTCACTTTCATCTAACGATACCGGATCTCCAAAGAAGGTAGCACAGCCTGATAGTTGAGATCCTATGTACATGGAAATCGCACCATATACATCACTCTCACAGCTGGCTGAAATATTGTTGTCGTTTAACAATCCAAGAACACCGCATACAGGTGTGCCATAATCTACAAAAAAATCCGGCCAGCATCTGGTTGCAAGAGCTCCAATATTATTTTGGATCACATAGTCTTTATAGGCTTTATATAGTTTAACAAAATCTTCTACATTTTTTGCTGATGTTTTTTCCAGCCCTACCATGGCTTTTTTAGCTTCTTCCAAATATGGCGCACATTCTTCAGCTGTAAATTGTTTCGCTTTATTGATAAGCTCGCGTATTTCTATGCTTACAAGGTTAGCTCCGAAATATTTTAAAATATCTATATCAAGGGCCCTGCCAAATCCAAAGCCTTGCGGCGTATGTCCTACTGCAGCAACATTTAGAGTTTTAAGACTATGTTTAACTCTGGCCGCATTTACCGCTGCTTTTATCTCAGATATGACCTCCTCTTCATCAGGTCCTCCATAAACGTATTCAAAAGTTCTGTTCATTTCATACAGCGTATTACCGGCAGAATAGGCACCTGTTAAAGAGTTCAATCTAAGTCGATTACCATCGATAATTGGCTCTCTTAATGTCCAAAGTACAACCGGGCAATCCAACTTTTTTAAAACCTCACTACAGTAAGCAGCGTTTGCAAATGTTATATTTTGTAATACGATTACATCTGGATTTATGTCTTTCAAAAAGCCTTGTAGGTCTTCTATACCCAACAGCATTTTATCCGGAAAAATAAAATCTTCTGTCATCTCAGATAACATTTTTATTGATTTTTCAAATTGAATTTGTGCGGATTCTAGATGAAATGTTGGTACTCCTATTGGTAAATAAACACAAGTGAATTTTTTCATTATTTCCCCCTAATTTTTTTCTTTCGTTGCGCCAT
>JAKSCF010000026.1 GCA_022360735.1 Clostridia bacterium | reverse complement strand
TATTTTCAGTATATTCAATGCTGATACATTTACCAACAAATACTTTGATAAAAGTATAATGTTTAACCGCCTATTTGTCAATAGCCTCAAAGGTCCTTCTGATCTTTACTATAGCTGTAATCGTTAATAATTTGATTGATAACTTCCTCTTTCTTTTTTTTTTTTTTTTTTTTACTATGTTCTTGAATCATTCCAGAAAGATTGGTTTCGTTTTCAGAGTTATGATCTTTCTGCGATTTTTGTGCATACATATTTTTTAAATCATCGTCATACGCGTCTCTTAACTTACGGATACGTTCCTTTCTTAATTTGGAAGCATAACGGTTAAGGAGAGCACCGCATGTCATGGCTGTAAAAGGAATGGCTAAGACCAAACCAATACTTCCGGCAATAGATCGTATGATTTCAGTAGCAATAAGGTCCATGTTTAATATTTCCACAAGAGGATAATCATAGGCAATGAATATTAACATAAGAGGGATGGATGTACCTGTATAGGCTAATATTAAAGTATTGGTCATGGTACCCATGATGTCCTTGCCGATATTGATACCGGCTGTTATTAGATCTCTTATACTAATATTGGGTTCGATTTCTCGTATTTCATACATAGAAGAAGCAATGGACATGGCAATATCCATAACAGCGCCTAGAGTACCGATAATGATACCCGCAAACAGTAATCCTTTGAAATTAAAAGAAATATCTTGAGGAATATACATAAGCATAGTGGCTTCATGACTGGAAAGACCGGTAAGATTAGCCAGTGACCCGATGATATATGCCATTAAACCTGCGGCTATGACTCCGGAAGCGGTCCCGATTATTGCCGATGCAGATTTAATATTGATGCCTGCAATAACAAAAAGTGTTAATGTTGCAATAACGATAGCCGAAAAAATAGATAGTAAAATGGGGCTGTATCCTTTTAAAATAAGAGGAAGCATGACAAAGATAATCATTAATATAGATATCATTAAAGCCAAAACAGATTTAATGCCTTTTATACCGCCTATAAGAATGAGTAATAAGACGAAAATCAGAGCGATGTAAAGTTGGTATCGATCTCTTTCAAATCCCGAGATATATATTTCCGGCAGTTCATAATCACTTAAGGCCTCACCCACTGCAATGGTAACCCGATCACCTTCTTTTAAAATAATGTCATAATAGATATGATTATTAATATGGTTATCAACTGTAATGATTTGGTCTTTATATTCACCGGTTAGTATTTTTATTTCTACAACCTGTTTCAATTCTTGGGTTGGGTTTTCTAAATTTTCGCCTGTAACATCAGAGATTATTTCCAAGACCTTTGCTTTTTCTGTTACAAAAGGATTGCCTGTATCAATGTCTGACGTGTCACTGGCATAGGATAAGGATACACTGCTGAGAAATAAAATAAAAACAAATGTGATAAGTATTTTCTTTTTCAATATTTCACCTACATTCTAATAGTCCTTAGGTTTGAAACAATCTTAGATATATAGTAAATATACCGAGTATTACCTATATTCAATATTACTAAAACATTAGAGGGTTGTCTAACAATTTCTAACAAAATATTCGCATAAAATGTCGACATCTGATAAAATAAATATAATAATCATCAACGTCGGAGGCCAAAGGATATATGAATAATAAAAGTATCATGGTTATTATCATGTCCATTATTGTAACCCTATCTTTTTTATTTGGATACATATCGACTGGAAATGTAGAAGAAACAATAGCGATGAATACTCAAGAGAGTGCTCCGGAAGACTTAGCCTATCCAACCAATAATATCTTTAAAAATGAACAAGAAGATACCAATGAGAACATACAATATGATATGGAAGATCAATTTAAAATTCGACCACTGACACAAGAGATAAAGAAAAAAATAGAAAATAATTCATGGACAGACATGGCACCGTATTCAATGAATGATTTAATGCATTTAAGGGTCATGTTTTGGGGATTTGATAATAAAACCCATACAGGTGAGTTAATCGTGCACAAAGTTGTTGCTGAAGAGGTTATTGAAATATTCAAAGAGCTGTATGAAGCAAAATTTCCAATTGATAAAATCAAACTCATAGATGAATACAATGCCAATGACAACCTTTCTATGGAAGACAATAACACTTCTGCTTTATGTGTTAGAGAAATTACCAACAAAAAAGGGGAACTATCAAGGCATACTTTTGGTGTTGCCATCGATATTAATCCTGTTCAAAATCCTTATATAAGTTCGGATAGTATATTACCGGAAAGTGGAAAAGAATATTTAGTTAGAACAGATGTAAGAAAGGGTATGATTATAGAAGGCGGTGTTTGTTACAATGCTTTTGTTAAAAGAGGCTGGACATGGGGAGGTCATTGGCAAACCATAAAGGACTATCAGCATTTTCATAAAGATGTGGAAATCGAAATAACAGAATATGATGATATAACAAATAATGAATTTAAGAGACTTTTGAGGAATGCTTCAAAAGCTATTAAAGTTATGTATGATCCTCAAGGAGAACTGATTAAACTACAAAATGAAGCTTATAGAGCATATCCGGAACATTTGAACAAGAAAGAAAAAATTAAACCCTATTTGAGAAGGTTTTTTACATATGATTATGCAAAAAAAATCATTGAGGCATTAGATATTTGTGAAATAGAAGGTGTTTTATATTGTCCGGACAAAAAAGCATCTGAAAGTTGGGTCAATGACGAAGTAATAGAGGTTAAAATGCAGGACTCAAAAGAAAAAATGATAAAAGAATTTAAAGTATGTTTTAATAACCAAGAAATAACGGTTGAAGTCAAGTATATTGGCAGCCAAGGATGGAGAATTAATAATATTAATAAACAAAATAATTGGGGGTGTAAGAATTGAAAATTAAATTTTTAGGTGGATCGGAAACGGTAACAGGATCTTGTCATTTCATAACGACCGAAAATCATAAAATACTGTTAGATTGCGGCCTATTTCAAGGAGGAAGAGTTATTGAAGATATGAACTACCTGCCATTTGGTTTTGATCCTTCGGAAATTGACTTTTTGTTTTTAAGTCATGCTCATATTGATCACAGTGGAAGAATTCCTCTTTTGGTTAAAAAAGGATTTAAAGGTAAGATCATATGTACCAATGCCACATATGATTTAGCAAATATTATGCTTCAAGACAGCGGATATATCCATGAGAAAGAAGCGGAATGGCAAAACAGAAAGAGAACTCGTGCAGGCAAAGCAACCATTGACCCCCTCTATACACATGAGGATGCAGTCAATGCCATGGTGTATTTTCAACCGGTATTATATGACCAAATGATAACCTTGTCAGATCATATTAAAGTTAAATTTAACGATGCAGGCCATATCCTTGGCTCTTCCATCATTGAATTATGGATTACAGAAAATGACACCACTTCAAAAATAGTATTTAGCGGTGATCTTGGGATGAATGATAAACCGATACTTAGAAATCCCGCCGTTATAAGAGAAGCAGATTATGTAATTATGGAAACCACCTATGGAGACCGGCTGCACGGAGAAGTTAATAATCGAATTGATATTTTTATCGATATTATACTGAGAACTACAGAAAGAGGTGGAACGGTTGTTATTCCGTCTTTTGCTGTAGGTCGTACTCAGGAAATCATATATGAATTGAATAAGTATTATGAATATAATAAAGATTTACAAGATCGATTAAATAAGATTCATGTATACATTGACAGCCCCCTTGCGACTTCAGCAACTGAAATTTTTAAGAGGAATGCACAAGTATTTGATGAGGAAACCAGACAATTCATCTTACAAGGTGATAATCCTTTAGATTTTAAGAACTTACATTTTACCCGATCCGCACAAGAGTCTGCAGCATTAAATGATGACCCTACACCTAAAATTATTATTTCTGCCAGCGGAATGTGTGACGCAGGCAGAATAAAGCATCATTTAAAACATCATTTGTGGAATAAAAACTCTAGTGTGATTTTTGTAGGATATCAAGCTGAAGGAACTTTAGGAAGGCGAATTAGAGATGGGCAAAAAGATGTAAAAATCTTTGGAGAAAGCATTCACGTTGAAGCAGACATTTATAGCATAGAAGGATTTTCCGGACATGCTGACCAAAGAGGTCTTTTAGATTGGCTGGGCC
>JAKSCF010000411.1 GCA_022360735.1 Clostridia bacterium | reverse complement strand
TCATAGATGCCAGACCTTCGTCAAGTAGGCGGTGCAATTCATATTTTCCTGTCAAACGCTCATACTCAGAATTTGATAAGATAACCAAATCACCTGTTCCATTCTTGGTAATAAACACCGGCTCATTATATTTGTTACAAAACTCTGAAATTTCATTGTATTTATTGCGTAAGTCTGAACTAGGTCTGATTGTTGCCATAAAATAATACCTCCATCCATTTCATACTCATATTTTATCAAAATATTGATACGCTGTCAAAATGAATATCTAAATTGAACAAATTGCGTTGTAGGGTTAAATGGGCCCATATTCTATTTTTAAAAAGATTTATTACTTTTTTCTTCAATAAAAACAGCCACTTTTTAGCCTTTTACCTTCAAAAAATCTTTTGCTTAAGCTTATCCACAGAAAAGGGCACACTACACCAATTTTTTGCGGATATCTTTTATTTTTTTTATGCCGCCTGTTTTTGTCGTCGTTTTATTCCTTTCCTCAATATTGCAATTTCTTTACCAAAATTACAATCAGTGCCAAACTGCACCTCATCTTCATCTTTTTTATCCCAAGTATAAAATATTTCTCAAATCCATATACATTATCAATTCTGCCGTTTACTCTCTCTACCGAAGTCCTGGATTTGCCAGCGCAAAAACAGAGATAAGACAACCAATGCCGATATCCTTAAGTTGCCACAGCACTGCCCTGGATTTCAAATTGTCGGGGTAGATATACATATATTTTCACTCCAATTCTGATAAATGATTGATATATTTAATCTTTCTGTTTTCCTTGATCTCAAGACGCATTCTTCGGTATTTGAATCCAGGGACATAATTCTATTATGAGCTTAGGCTTTCGAATGCAATTACGGATTTATAACATTAAATCAGGTTTTATAAAGGAATACTTTACAAAAATTATTTTCGTCCCATATATAATTGAAAAATATAATCCACCTTGTATGAGTTTCCGTGCTTCATTATTGCTTGTTTTATTTCTTCATATAATGCTAATTTGTTTCCATGTGGCAAACCTCTATGGTCGGACATAGTGTCAATAAAAGCAATGTACTCATCTGCATTATATATCATTTTAAAATCAAAAAACTTCATCACAACATCTCGAAACCCATACACTTTCAAATCTTCAAATCTATAACCGATATAAATTTCTGAAGGCTTTTTAAAATCTTCTTTTGATTTTTTCACAGGTCTTTTATTTGACTGATAAAAACTGTAATAGTATTTCTCGTATACTTTTTGAATTTCATCATAAAGTTCATCACCGTCACCTGAAATCATATTATATCTAAACAAGGCAATAGCTCCGCCGTTTTTTAACAAATGAAATGCTTTTGGACATCCTATTTCTGCATCTACCCAATGAAAAGCGGAAGCAGCATATATTAAGTCATAACTATTTTCTTCAAGCAACACCTCTTCAAATGTGGAGGTAATGACAACAAAGTTTTTATATTCAGCAAATTTTTCTAATAAAAACTTCGACATATTATTGCTTATTTCAACAGCGGTCACATCATATCCAGCATTGAGAAAAGGAGTTGTTGCTTTTCCTGTTCCGGCACCTATCTCAACCGCTTTCTTATTCTCACCATGCCCGCAATATTCAATAACTGCTTTAAATAGTTTATTAGGATATTCTGGTCGTATTTTATCATAATTTGCAACAATATCATCAAAGTGATTTCTTCTATCACGTTCCCATCCAGTTCTATTCTTCATCATTTTATCACCCACATGTTCATTTGTTTTCTCATTTTGCCTTATGCTTATACTGTACGTTTATATAGTCAATAAATGCTTGTAGAGGCTTTTTATCTGGCGGACTTATTTCTTCAGGAAGTTTATTTATATCAAACCATTTTAAACTTAAGGTTTCATTAGTTTCTGTTAGTAAATCACCTGAAAAATCTTTGCATACATAATTGATACCAATAATATAAACTTTATCTCCATTTGGATATGTATATAGCATGTCTTTTCCTGAAAAAACTCCTAACAATTCAAGATTGTTTGCTATTAAACCAGTCTCTTCCCATAGTTCACGTTTAGCCGCTTCCTCAGTAGTTTCTCCTATTTCAACAGCTCCTCCGTGCATTGCCCAACATTTGTTATCTTTTCGTTTTTGCAAAAGAACTTGTCCTTCTTTATATACAAAAACACCAGCTCCAACAGTTATCAACCTGTCATGTCCAATTTTACTTCTGATATTTTGAATATATCCACTCATATGTACATGCCCCTTAGATATATAAATTTTCTTCTTTGAATCATAAAACAAATGTGCATTATGTTAATATCAATAATAGCATATTTCTCCATATGATGGTAGTATAGTTTTATACGCAATAGTTCTTTTTGAGGCAGCGAATAAATGATTATTTTTAACTGTTTTATAGTTTTTAGAAATGTCAATAAATCTTTGAAAAATCAAGCCTATGAAAATTAACTATTGCAGTGCAATTATAAATAAAAGAAGGATTTTCCACTACCTTTGTCGTATTATGGAATTCGTTATATAAATCAACTCTATAGTTCCCATGTTTTACTAATTGTATATTTTATTGTGAAATTGTCAAGATATAATGCTGTCAAAATGAAAGTTTTGCCCTATATTTACCACTTTATGGTTCCTATAACAAATAGACAATATAACGGAACTTGGACATTTAATACTATCAAAGTATGTAATGTGTGAACAAAATAGATGCAGCTTGTATTTGTACTAAAATCAGGGGAGCTTAGTATCCATTCCTATATGGCTTGACTTATTGTTCTTACTGTCACACACC
>JAKSCF010000240.1 GCA_022360735.1 Clostridia bacterium | reverse complement strand
TTAGTGATAGATGAGGCAAATAATCCGTTGAGTGAAGCATTAATAGAAAGTATTAGAAACACTAATAACTATAATGTGTCTTTAGATGATTACGACTCAGGTGTTGAAGATTTAAGTGAAGGCAAATATAGTGCCGCTATCTATATTGAAGGGGATTTTACTGATGCTGGTTATGAAACGGGTGAATCATTAAAGATCATAGCGCTAAAAGATGATGTGGAGATCAGAACACTCAAAAATAACTTGATGGGATTGCTTGCCAATCATCATCAAAGAAGTAAGGTTATGAAGCTGGGCGAAGATATTTTCAAAGAAATACCAACGGTAAATATAGATAAAGTTAAAAATGATATGTCGGAATCCTTTGAACAACAATGGTTATATCGAAAACCAATGGATATTCAGACAGTAAGCGGTAATATGGAAAACAGAAGAAATAACAATGTAAAAGGACAAATAATCGGTTTTGCTATTTTGTTTTCTGCTTATACTATGGTTTTTGGAGTTGGTCAAATTGTCACTGATAAAGAAGATAAAACCTATTTTAGAATGATGACATCACCACTTTCTAAAATATCTATACTAATGGGATATACGATTATACCTATGTTATCGGGAATTATTCAGCTGTCAGTTATTTTTGTAGCAGGAAGGTTTCTCTTCGATTTGAACTGGGGCGGAAATATATTGGATATTTTATTGGTTATTATTGCTTTTGTTTTTTCACTGACTGCCATTGGATTACTTTTATCTACCTTTGTAAAAACTTCCGGTCAACTTTCGGCTTTTACGCCCATCATATTGACTTCATTTGCTATGCTGGGAGGCTGTATGTGGCCCCTTGAAGTTGTCACTTCCAAGATATTATTATTGCTGGCAAATATAACCCCTCATAAATGGGCGGTCTTGGGATTAACAGATATAGCCATTAAAAACGGCAGTTTTATGAACTCAATGGATTCAATTTTGATACTTTTAGGAATGGGTGTGTGTGTTTACGCAATTGGATTATTCAGATTGAGAAAGGATGCAACCATTTAATTAAGTCTATTAGAAAGATTTTAAATAGAGGTTTTGAATGAGCAAAACCTCTATTTAACGCTGTATTTTTTACCATTAATAATTCAGAAAATTTTCATTTGAGTATTAATTTGCTGTATTTTATGTACTAATTTGCTCTTTTAATGCAAAATATTGACAATTATTAACAAATTAATTACCATTAATATGATACATAAAAATGAATAATCCCTAAGTGAAAGGCAAATTTGCTGAAAAGTAAAGACGCAAAATCACAGACCTAAGGTTATCACACTATGGTGGCTGGGTTACCAAGATTAGTTTTACTAATATAGGTTTATAAAAGAAAGTTTATGGACCCAATTTATACTTGTTTTTTTGAGTGTAATGATTTAGTAGAAAGGAGGGACGTCAATAACAGTCAGCTTTTAGTAAGTTGATTTATTTTTTTGTATTAAAATACTTAATAAAGCATTATGATTAACTTTAATATTTTTATGTAAACTTTATACTACTAATTTACATGATTTTTTAATCTTGTAGTTAAGACAAAACATAAGGGAAGAAGGTAATAAAAAATGAGGAAAAAGAATTTTGTTTCAATTAGCGTAAAAGTTGCAAGCCTTATCATTGTAATGCTCTTATTAAGTATGACCATTTATGGAGCTTTCAACTATTTTACTAATAAAAGTAACTATTTGGAATTGTCTCAAGAAAAAGCACTTATGGTTGCAAAGTCAGCCGCTATAAATGTTGATGGAGATCGATTTGAGAAACTTGCAAATAGTAATGATAACCACGAGTATTTTGATGAATTAAAGAAAATGCTGGATAATTTAAAAATAGCTACAGATGTTACATATTTATATACGATTGTAGATAACGGTGACGAAAATTTTAAATATATTGTAGAAGCCGGAGAAGGAGAAGATATCTGTGAATTTGGATATTTAGAACCTAAAGAAAGTTATGATATGCCGGATTCTTTTTTTGAAACCGGAGATCCCTTTGTTTCAGATATAAGTTTTGATGAGGAATGGGGATACCTATTAACCGCATCTGTTCCAATTTATAATTCAAATAATGAAATGGTAGGAATTGTTGCAACCGACATTGATGCAGAGTCTACTTATAAAATGATCAACGAAAGCTTACCCTATATGTTTATATTCATACCTTTAATCAGCATTGTATTTGCTATTATCTTGGTATTATATATTTCTAAGAATGTTATTGATATTATAAAGCACATAACCGACCAGTCACATCTTATGGCTGATGGCAACATTGATATTTTTATTCCCGATAAGTATTTAAAGCGAAAAGATGAACTAGGGAATTTGTCAACCAGTTTTCTAAATATGTCGGACCAGAGGAAAGAGCAAGCCCAAGTTCTTGAAGAAATAGCTGAAGGTACTTTGGATTCTAATATTCAGATACTATCGGAAGAAGATGTTGTCGGAAACTCTATAGACCAAGTGAGTCATACTCTCAATGCATTAATCAATGAAATGAATCATATTTCTGAACAACATGAATTAGGAGACCTGCATGCCACCTTAGATACAGAGCATTTTGAAGGTTCCTATAAAAAGATGGCAGAAGGTATCAATAATATGATTAAAGGCCATGCTGAGGTTATAGAAAAATCTATGGCATGTGTATCTGAATTCGTACAAGGTAATTTTGATGCAGAGTTAGAAGAATTTACAGGAAAAAAAGCAACCATTAACAAAACCATTGAGCTGTTAAGAAATAACTTAAAAGATGTTAATGAAGAAATAAATACACTGATTTCTTCTGCAATTCAAGGACGGCTAAATCAAAGGGTAGACGTTTCTAACTTCAATGGTGACTGGAAAGATCTAATGGTTGAGCTCAATAAATTGTTAGATGAGATCATCCAACCACTTCAAGAATCCAGTGATGTTTTAGGAGAATTAGCTAAAGGTAATTTAAGTGCCAGAGTCCAAGGGGATTATAAAGGTGACCATGGTAAAATGAAAGATAGTTTAAATATAACGTGTGAAACCATACAGGGTTATATGAATGAAATCATTCAAGTATTGGATCAGATGGCACAAAAGAATTTATCTTCCAGCATTGAACGAGAATATATTGGTGATTTTTCATTATTAAGACAATCTATTAATCATATTGTAGATCAATTTAATCTGGTACTTTCAGAAATTAACTCGGTAGCAGAAGAAGTTGAAAGTGGGGCAAATCAAGTAGCTTCTTCAAGCCAGAACTTATCACAAGGCGCTTCTGAGCAAGCCAGCTCTGTTGAACAGATTAGTGCTACAACTATGGAAGTATCGAATCAAACTAAAGAAAATGCGGAATATGCTAATAAAGCAAATCACCTATCATCCAAAGCTAAGTCTGATGCGCAAAATGGAAATGGGCAAATGAATCAAATGCTTAGGGCCATGGAAGAAACCAAAGAAGCTTCAAAAAATATAGGTAATATTATAAAGGTTATTGATGAAATTGCATTCCAAACCAATATATTAGCATTAAATGCTGCTGTAGAGGCTGCAAGAGCAGGTGAACATGGAAAAGGGTTTGCGGTTGTAGCAGAAGAGGTAAGAAACCTTGCCGCAAGGTCGGCAGAAGCTGCAAAGGAAACCACTAATTTAATAGATGATTCTATTAATAAAGTTGAAGAAGGCTATAAGATAGCAAATGAAACTGCTGCAGCTCTCCAGGAAATCGTAGACGGCATTACAAATGTAGAACAAATCGTTGCTTCAATTGCACAAGCTTCCAATCAACAAGAAGTGTCGATTAATGAAATCAATAGCGGCATTCAGCAAATATCTAATGTTACCCAAACCAATACAGCTACGTCTGAAGAGAGTGCATCAGCCAGTCAACAAATGTCAGCTCAGGCACACACATTGAAAAAATTAATACAAGAGTTTATATTAAAAGGGCAAGCATCCAAACAAGATACATCAGGGAATCTTTTAACGAATCGAGAAAATAAAGCCTTAAATAAAGAAATATTGAATATAGGGCTGAAAGATAATTCGTTTGGAAAATATTAACGGTTTATCATTTAATGATGTTGAGAAACTTTAATCTATTATAAATATCAATTAAGAGCTGTTCAAAATATGATCTTGAAGGGTTATATATTTACAGCTCTTTTTATTGTTTTATAAAGGATACTGATTAAAGTCTTAATGAGCGTATAGGTACGGTTTATCTTGTGAAAAATATCTTTGTCCATTATTTGACAAACCACTTGACTAGTGATAAGGTGATAATGGGTAAACTATTTGTCAAAAAATAGTTTACCTTTAAGATAAGAAAGGAGAAAAGGATGCATTAAAAAATGCTTAATATTTTGTTAAGTTAATTATATTTAAAAAAGAATTAATACAAATAAACTATGCTATGATTATATAAATAGGTTATAATAGTTTATTATGAAATTATAAATATAAGATATTATTAAGACATTTAAAATGAACTTATGGAGTGGGTGCTATGAAAAATAATACTTTTAAATTTGGAATTGACATCGGCTCAACGACTATCAAAGCAGTATTGTTAGATGAAAGCAACAACATCATCTACAAAAAATATACGCGTCATTTATCCAATATATGGAAGAAATCTATAGATGTTATAGAAGATGTTTATAACGAATATCCGGATATAACAGTGACAACCGCAATTACTGGCTCAAGTGGGCTTGCTCTTTCTCAGAAACTTAAGTTACCTTTTGAACAAGAAGTAATTGCTTGTAGTAAAGCAGTTGAAACATTTATTCCAGAGACAGACGTAGCGATCGAATTAGGTGGAGAAGATGCAAAAATTACTTTTTTTGGTAGTACCATTGAGCAGAGAATGAATGGTACATGTGCAGGCGGTACCGGAGCATTTATTGATCAGATGGCCATTTTATTAAAAACAGATGCAATGGGACTCAATGGCCTGGCAGAGAATAATTCTACTATATATCCTATTGCTGCAAGGTGCGGTGTTTTTGCTAAAACCGATATTCAACCTCTACTAAATGAAGGTGCAAGAAAGGAAGATATAGCAGCTTCTATTTTTCAATCTGTTGTGAACCAAACCATTGGGGGATTAGCGTGTGGAAGAACCATTAAAGGTAATATTGCTTTTTTAGGCGGACCGTTATTCTTTTTACCACAATTAAGAAAACGCTTTATTGAAACCTTGAATCTAAAAAAAGAGGAAGTTATTTTTCCTGAAGATTCTCATTATTATGTTGCAATCGGTGCGGCAATACTATCTGAAAAGAATACGGCCATCGGCTTAAAAGATATTGTCAACAAATTGAAAGCTTCTAATCATGATACCCTTGCCGATATCAAATATCTTGAACCGCTTTTTAATACCCAAGAAGAATATGATGATTTTACTGAGCGTCATGGGAGTAATGCCATATCCAGAATGGATATTGCTAAAGCATCCGGAAATTGCTTTTTAGGCATTGATGCCGGTTCAACGACGACTAAAGCAGCTTTAATAGATGAGCAAGGACATTTGTTATATTCTTTTTATAAAAATAATGATGGTAAACCTTTAGATGCTTCAAAAGAAATGCTAAAGGAATTATATGAAAAGTTACCGGATAATGCTGTGATCGCCAATGCGGCTGTAACCGGTTATGGAGAAGGCCTTATCCAAACCGCATTGTCTGTGGATATAGGCGAAATCGAGACAATGGCCCATTTTAAAGCAGCAGAGCATTTCTTGCCGGGTGTTGACTTTATTTTAGATATTGGCGG
>JAKSCF010000027.1 GCA_022360735.1 Clostridia bacterium | reverse complement strand
TACTTATTTTTAAAAACCCAAAGTCCGACAAAAACTAACCGATTCCGCCAATTAAGTCTTTCACCACCTGAGAAGCCATCAGCAATCCGGAAGAAGCCGGTACAAAAGAAATACTTCCAAGTGCGTCATTGGGCACCATTGCCTCTTTGGGTTCTTCTTTGGAATAAACAACTTTTAAGGCAATATCACCTCTTTTCTTTAGCTCTTTTCTGATCACTCTGGCTAGTGGACATACAGAGGTTTTGTGAATATCTGCTGCCTCAAGTTTGGATGGATCTAATTTTTTTGCTGTCCCCATACTGCTGATAATTGGTATATTATGTTGATTAGCGCCTTCAATTAAAAGCAATTTTGCGGTGACATCATCTACAGCATCTACAATGTAGTCATACTCATTAAAGTCATATTGTTGAATATTTGCAGAGTTTAATTTATCCTTTCCTGTAATGACTTGAATATCCGGATTGATTTCTTTTATGCGCTGCGCCATGACGTCAACTTTATATTGCCCAATAGTGCTATGCAATGCGATTATTTGTCTGTTAATATTCGTCGGGTCTATCTTATCAAAATCAACAATAGTAATTTGTCCAATTCCCGCACGAACAAGTGCCTCCACTGCGTAGCCGCCTACACCGCCTATTCCAAAAACCGCCACATGGCTTTTCGTCAATTTATTGAGGTTTTCTTCTCCTATTAGTATTGCCGTTCTTTGGTATATGTCTCTCATATTTTATTTCCCCTTATTCATTTAATGGCAAGACTATTGTATCATAAAATGAGTTTCATCTTATTTTATCCTTAATTTAAAAATATACAACAAAAAAGGATTATCTCTAATCCTTTATATTAACAACATATACAACGTATTATAACAAATATCAGAAATCCAATGGCTGCTATTATTAAAATTGGAATAATTATGAGAGGTATTAAGAATATAAAAACCAAAATACCAATGATGATCAATAAGATATTTAATAATCCAAGTCCACATTTAAAAAAGCAACACCACACTGCAAAAAAAATAATTAATAGTAAGAGCAGAATTTCCAATCATATCACCTCTTATATCAGTTTATTTTTAGCCGGTATGTACTATAAATTATATAATGTGGGCTGTGGTCTTATAGGGTTTCGGAGTGAAAACTGATTCCTGCATCTTGAAGACATCTTTTTGCTTCGTTTACTTTCTCACTCTTTACTAAAATGTAATCTGTATCATATGTGGAAATTGCAAAAATGCTGATTTCTGCGTTGGCCAGTGTGCTGCTAATAAATGAAAGAATCCCTATTAATGAAAAATCCAATGGCCCTTCAACCTTCAACACGCTCCATGGGCCTTCATGCTTTACGCCTTCCGGGATGCATGCTTTAGGGCAGACGACTGAACATTCATCTTCAGTTTTTGTGATGGACACAAACTCTCCCTCAGCCCAATGAGTGCTTTCTGTATTGCTTAATCTGCAAACAAAATATGATTCTTCTAATACTCTCATGCATAACTTCAATTATTTCTCCTCCTATTAATGAATTATGCAAATCACTCCTAAAATGTGACAATTATTGACTTTTTATTTGCTCTTTATCTTTTATTTCCTTATATTGAATAAATTCATCAACGCCATAATCTCTTTTATAAGTCATCCTAATTGCTTCCTTAGGACAATGGTCTATACAACTGCTGCACATAATACACTCAGTTGATAATATGCGTTGACCGTTCTTTTTATACGCCAAAAGCTTTACATCCATAGGGCAATTCTGCTCACAGAGCCCGCATTCCGTACATTTATGAGAAGCGATTTCAACTTTCATCCATGCATATCGTGCTGTTATTTTCATTAAAACCGTTATGGGGCATAAGTATTTGCAAAAAGCCCGATTATCTTTGAACCGATAAGCCAGCATAATGGCTAAAAAATAGTAAACCACATTTCCTAGGATGAACCAGTATAGTTCATGCTGTTTCATGAATTCATGATTATCTATTAAACTAAAAGTTAACAATATCACTAAAAAAGATAATAAGAAACCGGCATACCGTATGGCTTCATATTTCTGATATCTTCCTTGGTTATTCTTCCAAGGAAGTATGTCCAGTACCATTGCTGTCCAACATGCCCAGCCGCACCATCCTCTGTTAAATATGATAGGCCCTAACACTTTTGCTATGAAGTAATGTAATACTACGCCTGAAAAGGTTCCGATGATCAGATAATAGAACATTCCCTCAATTTGCATATTTTGATTGGACAAAATACCCATAAAAAACAACATATAAAAGCCTATTAGTATTTGTGTGATTTTCCTGGCCCAAGAATTATATCTTTTCTTCAATGATTGGCTCATTAATATGCCCAATGACAAAGCCGTTCCAATGTATAGAAAGTTAAAAAAGAAAAAGATTTTATGGGTTATGATACTGCTTATAACCCCAACCCCAAAAAAAGCACCCCAACACGTGAGGGGTATAACACAACTTTGTTCGGTTATGATAAAATATCGATTCAATAATTCTAATATTTTTTCTTTCAACTGTTGAACAGTAGGTATTTTCATTGTTCTCACCTTTATTACATCGGAATTAGCTTTATAATCATGTTTTGAAGGCATAGTTCTGTGTCTTTATCATTACAATCTATAATGATATCGGCATATTTCTCATATAATACAACCCGCTCATCAAAAATATCCTTAAGGGTTTTACCTTCTTCCATTACAATTCCCCTGGTCGTAATATTTTGGATTCTTTTTTCAATTTCTTCATAGCTCAATTTTAAATATACCATTCTACCATGCTTTTTTAAGTGCTCCATAGCCTGAAGGCTGTATACCACACTTCCACCTGTAGCTATAACGCTATCTATACTTTCTATGGAAAGCATCACCTTTTCCTCTATATCCAGAAACCGGCTTATACCATATGTATCAATAATCTCTTGCAATAATTTTTTTTCATTTTGTTGAATCATTAAATCCGTATCCACAAATGGCATCCCAAGTGATTTAGCAAGCAATACACCCAGCGTACTTTTTCCTGAACCCGCCATTCCTATTAAAACTATATTTTTCATTGTTCTACCTCTTAAACTATTTCATTACATCATTCTTTATATATGATTTTACTTTTCGGATTTTCCAATGCATAGTACTCAGCATCCTCTTTGCTATAGAAGGTTTTAACAAATTTACCGTCTATATAAATATCGTACATACGATTCTTAAGGGCTTTCACTTTACTCATGAAAAACAACCCTGAATATTTTGCTCTAGGCCAGACCAGAGAATCAAAACATTCATCCGGATGTTGAACATACCTTAATCCCGGGTATGGAGACAGCTCCACGACAAAGCTCAACCTTTGGTATTTCTCTCTAAACCAATTCTCAAAACCACTTCCATATAAACTCGGGTCTTGAGATACTCTTAATTTTCTATATCCTGTCAGTGTAGAAAACTCATCGATTAAATCTTCATCTACACCTCTAAAAATATCATGTGTCCCTTTATCGGCCCAGAAAATTGAATTTCCAGATGTATGGTAGGATATGGCCATAATAAAATGATGCTCTTCACAATACTTTATAATGGCTTGAGTTTCTTTTTCACTTCCGGGATAATCCCCTTTATATCCTTCTGATGCAGGCTGAGTTGTTTCTCTTAGAGACCAATTACTGTCCGGAAAGTTTCGATTTAAATCCACACCCTTTGAATTTGCTTTCCACCACCTGCTGTCTCCGCCTAAATCAGGCAGGGTTTTTAAATATTCATAATGATTAGAAGCTTCAATTCCATAATGGGCAATATTTGAGCCATCGGGATTGGCAAGTATAACAACGTGTAATTCTACATCCGAAAATAAAGACTTCAAATCATAGTCATTCCATTGCCCCGTATGTTTATAATGAAATAATATCTCATCCAGCATTTTTGCCAATAATGTCACAGAATAGTCTTCTCTTGAATGAATGCCGCCTATTAATAACAGCTTTTCTTTTTCAGTGGGACCATCTTCTTCATCATTGACGACCACACTATAAAGCTCTCGCCCTTCATTGGATTTCCCTATGGTATCTATTTTAATAAAGTCGTATGCATCAGCCCAATTATTGAGTAGTGCTTCCAGTTTTTCATAGGTTACGGGCTTCTGAGTATCCAGCCGTTGATTATTAATAGATGGATGCTCTTGGAAATATACACTGAAAGTATCTTCACTGTATATGACATCTTTTTTAAAAGCATGACCTGCAATATTTAAAGTAACATAGATGTTATCTTCTATCAGCAAAATATCTGATGACTCTTGAGGGCTGAATTGTTTATGGTTGATGTATATTGGACCCTGGATAAATTTTACTTCCACCCTTTTTTCTATTGAGGACGCATCTATCAAAGGGATCATCGTGGTAACTTCACGCTTTTCTTCATAATGCTCTAACTTGTATATACTCAAAGCTTCTTTTTCATCATCCCACCCAGTGCCATATCCTATCTCATTAGCAACCGAATCTACAGGAATGTATACATTTTCATTATAAACAAAAGGTTCAATGATTTCATTGCTTTTACCCCTTAAAACTTGAAGCGTTCCATCAATATAACACCTAATATTCTTATATGTAATTGTAATTTTTTCGACCTTTACCCAATCAAATAAATGTGTTTGAGACATAACCAATAATAATCCTAACATACTCATCGTGATCAATAACCAATATTTAAAGCTTTTTTTAATTTCAACTCATATCCCTTCTAATCCCTAAATTTGAAATCAAATCAATTATGTCTATTATAACATAATTTATGTTTTCAATACTTATTTATATATCTATATTTAAATAAGTATCATTCCCAAAATGAAAAAAACGACCTCCGATTATCAAAAAAAATATTTAAAATACATAAAAATATTGGTAATAATTATATTTTTTATGAATATATTAGTAAACATCTTAAGGTATGTTCTTTTTTGAGCTGCCTTACTTATATAGAAGGACATGATGATTCATGTCCTTCTTTGCTTTTTTATTTTAAATATTCCTTATTTTAACAATTCATTGATTGTATATTTTAAAACACTTGGACAATAATATTAGTGTAAGGTTACTTTACTCTTTATTGAGTATCCCTTACTCTGGAGAAGCAACTTTTTATAGTTGCTTCTTTTTTTCATTTTAAATTTTCTTGTTTCCACAGTATCTTTTATGTATTTATTTTTTATATCTATCCATACTATAAGTGTAAGTTTAATACTCTTAACAGAGTGTTGCTTACTCAGAGAAACAATC
>JAKSCF010000582.1 GCA_022360735.1 Clostridia bacterium | reverse complement strand
TTAAAGGAAGCATCACCGAAAACAGCCATATTGTTGTGGATGAAATCGATGGCGATTTAGTGGTTAGTGGATAGTTGGGGAGAAGATAGTTGGATAGGGGGTAGTTGGGTAGAGGATAGTTGGGTAGTTGTTAATAGAACTCTAGCTAAAAAAAACTCAGAAGCAACATTTAACGTTGCTCTGAGTTTTATGGTTTCTGTATTAAAAAAATATTTGAACCAATCCATTATAAATGAAGTTTACCGGTGGAAGTAAGATGTATCTTGTTGCTCTGGTTACAATGAGTATGAGGAGTATAATACGTCCTTTGTCATACAATTGATAGTGAAAACCCTTCCCTCTAAAGTCCAATAAACCCGACAAAATATGATACCCGTCTAAAGGCGGAACCGGTATTAAGTTAAATACCATGAGGACCAGATTAATCCATACGGCATAATCCAAAATATCCAAAATAATTTGACCTACCTGAGTGTATAAAAAACCAAATTGAAAAATCAGCATTATTTTTATAACTAATAGAAATACAGCGGCTACTATTAAATTCATGAAAGGTCCCGCAAATGAAACAAGCATATTGTCTCTTCCCGGCTTTTTAAAATTGTTTTCATTGACCGGGACAGGCTTTCCCCACCCAAAACCGGCCACCAGTAACATTAAGAACCCTAAGACATCTATATGAGCGGCTGGATCGACAGTTACTCTTCCTAAGCGTCTGGCAGTATCATCTCCTAATAACTCTGCTGTTTTAGCGTGAGCAAATTCGTGGAATGCAAATCCAACTAAAATACCAGGTATGATGAGTAATTTGTTTATTAGAAAGTCCATTTTTATTCACTCCAATGTTTGTTATAGTTTTGTTTCGAAATCATGTAATCAATGAATTGTCGTGCAGAACGTCCTGAACGACCGTGATATCTCATTTCCCATTTTAAAGCCTCTTCAGATAGAATATCTTCCGAAACATCTAATTTTTCTTTTTTAGCCAAATCCAGTACCATTCTTAAGTAAAGATTTTTATTAGGTGAAGGATAGGTCAAGGTGATTCCAAAGCGATCGGCTAGAGATATTTTTTCCTGCATGGAATCACTGATGTGCATATCATTTGATGCTTCCATCTGGTCTTTCCATGTCTCTTTAATAATATTTCTTCTATTAGAAGTCACATAAACCGCCACATTCTGAGGCCGAATTTCAAGACCGCCCTCTAAAACAGCTTTAAAATGCTTATAATCAGTTTCAAACTCTTCAAAAGATAAATCATCAATGTAAATAATAAATTTGTAGCCTCTATCTTTCACTATATTAATAATATCCGGAAAACGATAAAATTGCTCCTTAGTAATTTCAATCATCTTGAGTTTTTTATCTTTATATTCATTCAGCACCGCCTTTACTGATGAAGATTTTCCGGTTCCTTTATCTCCATATAATAAAACATT
>JAKSCF010000028.1 GCA_022360735.1 Clostridia bacterium | reverse complement strand
TTTATCTTTGACGGATGGACAACTGCTCAAGACGGAAGTGGGACAGTGTATAAGACAGGGACAGCAAATGAGTCCTTTACGATTACCGGTGATACGACATTATATGCACAATGGACACCTATAACATACACCGTAGCTTATGAAGATAATGTATCCGGTGAAACCATAACAGTACCGACAGACAGCACAGATTATAATGCCGATGACACAGTATCAATAGCCGTGACAGAGCCAACGAGATCAAAATTTATCTTTGACGGATGGACAACTGCTCAAGACGGAAGTGGGACAGTGTATAAGACAGGGACAGCAAATGAGTCCTTTACGATTACCGGTGATACAACACTATATGCACAGTGGAAACCTATATTTGAAACGGATGGTAGTGGTAAAATAACAGGTTATAACGGAACAGCTAAGGATGTCATAATTCCTAGTACAATAGGCGCAGAAACGATAAGTGAAATATATGAGCTGGCATTTAAAAGTAAAGGTTTAACCAGTGTAACGATTCCGGAGGGTATAACGGCTATAGGATATAAGGCGTTTGAAGGAAACTCACTGGCAAGTGTAGATATTCCGAATAGTGTCATAAGCATAGCTTCGAGAGCATTTTTTGAAAATGATCTTACAAGCGTAGCCATAGGAAATCAGGTTCAAACAATAGGGGGGTATGCATTTTATAGGAATAGTTTAACAAATGTAGATATACCGGATAGCGTTACGACGATAGAACAAGCAGCTTTCGAGGGGAATAATCTCACAAGTATAACACTTGGAAACAGTGTTGATAAAATTGAAGCGTGGGCATTTCAATATAATAATCTGACAGATGTCACGATTCCTGCAAGTGTAACGACTGTAAGTCAGGACGTATTTCAGGCTAATTTAATGGAAACCATCACCTTTGAAGGGAATAGTAATGAGATTAATTGGATCAGCAGGATGTCGAATACGATCTTAGGCACAATAAGTACACAAAGTAATTTAAAAGGATTTGTGGGAGATATAGATAACGGTGGACCTTGGTATGAAGGAACCTGGTATGAAGATAGTGCCAGAAAAATTGAAGCAACAGATCATTCATTTAGTCGTCCAGGACCACAAACCTATTATTCCAGTAACTATACAGCACCAACGTATAAAGTAACATTTGATGTTGAAACCAACGGTGCAGATGGCGTAACAACTACGAATCAAACTGCAAGTGTAAGTGAGGACACAACAGATATTTTATCACACGTACCGGCAGACCCAACAAAGACAGGATATACATTTTCAGGTTGGTTTACAGCGCCTAGCGGCGGGACGAAGATTACAGATTTTGGGAACGTAACAGCTATAGTGTCAAATACCATATACTATGCACAATTTGCAGAACCTATAAATACTGTGACCTTTGATAGCAATGGTGGAACGAGTATATCACAAATAAAAGTAACAAGCGGCAGTGTTATAACAATGCCGGCTGATCCAACAAAAAGTGGCTATACCTTTGATGGATGGTATAAATCAGAAATAGATGATAACGGAATTGGAAATGCGTGGGATTTTACTCATGATACAGTTGACTCTGATATAACACTTTATGCAAAGTGGACGGCACAAGCGCCTGCTGCATTTACCGTGTCATTTGACAGCAATGGCGGAAGTGTAGTATCTTCAATCACTGATGTAAGAAGTGGAAGCGCTATTACAGTACCAACGCCACCAGAAAGAAGCGGCTATACTTTTGATGGATGGTATAAATCAGAAATAGATGATAACGGAAGTGGAAAAGCGTGGGATTTTACTCATGATACAGTTGATTCTGATATAACACTTTATGCAAAGTGGACTGCACAAGCGCCTGCTGCGTTTACCGTGTCATTTGATAGCAATGGCGGAAGTGTAGTATCTTCAATTACTGATGTAAGAAGTGGAAGCGCTATTACAGCACCAACTCGGCCAGAAAGAAACGGATATACCTTTGATGGTTGGTATAAGGATGGTGCACTGACAGATGCGTGGGATTTTACAACGGATGCAGTAACATCTGATGTTATGCTTTATGCAAAATGGGCAAAAAAGACTTCAAATAGCGGATCAAGTGGATCCGGTAATTCGAAGAAAATAGTCGTAGCGGATGTTGAAAAAGAAGGCAATGATAAAAGCATTGGCGTTACAGGGACAATGAAATCAACGTCAAAAAAAGTTGAAGTCCAAGTAGATAAAGCGTCTATTAAAGAGAGTATTCATAAGGCTGAACAAGATGCAGTAGTAAAAGTAAAAGTACCTCAAGAAACAAAAGAAATAACAACCATATTCTCTGTACAAAATGTAAAAGATATGCAAAAAAAAGACTTAACAATCTCTGTCGAAACTAAAAAGGCAGTTTACACAATTCCTACCAACAATATAGACTTGAATATAGTATCAGAAGAATTTGGAAATAATGTAAATGCGGATGATATTGAGTTTGAAGTCCTCCAAAAAGAATCTTCAACTGCAATGGAAGAAATAATCATAAAGACTGCTGAAAAGGAAAATGTTAAGGTACTGATGCCTTCAATAGACTTTGAAGTAAAAGCGAGCTATAAAGGCAAGTCTGTCACAATTGGAGTGTTTAAAAAATATGTAACAAGAAAAATTGCGTTATCAGATGGAGTAGATATCTCAAAAGTAACAACCGCAACCATAACAAAAGCAGACGGAACCATACACCATGTACCCACTTATGTAGAATTAGTGGATGGAAAGTATTATGCAGTTGTCAACTCCCTTACAAATTCGACTTATACACTTATCCATAATAAACAAACTTATGATGACATCAATATGTGGGCTATAAATTCAATTGAAAATATGGCTGGCAGACTTATAATGGAAGGCGATACCGAAACTTTATTCAGTCCAAATCGAGATATAACAAGGGCAGAATTCACAAAAGCTGTTGTAAAAGCTATAGGGCTTACCCCGGTAGACTACATAGAATATACTGATGTTGATGAAAATTCAGATATTGCCGGATACATCCAGACTGCTTCAGAATATGGCATTATTAAAGGTAAAGGCAATGGATTGTTTGCACCTGATGATACAATAACGCGACAAGATGCAATGACTATTTTGTATAGAATATCAACAATCATTGAGTATCGTGGAAACGAACAAAATGTTGATTTAAGCGAGTACAATGACTTTAAAGATGTTTCAGTCTATGCCAAAGAGGCAGTGATCTGGAATATAAACAGTGCCATCATAAATGGAAAATCAGCCGAAATGCTAGATCCTAAATCAAATATAACAAAAGCTGAAGTTGCTACAGTTCTTGAGAGAATTCTTAAAAAAGCAGGATTGATTTAACATAAGAGAAAGGTTGCCCAGAAATAAATCTGAGGCGACCTTTTTTATTGATTGAAAATATAGATATAATTATATTTGTTTGCATTTCAAATGCTGTACTCGAAAAACATTTGAACAACCTAAAATATTATGCACAATGATAAATATACTACAGTAAATCGTTAACCGAATAGGCCATAGACATCTGTTTATATATGATCTCTCCTAACTTTTCAGGTGGGATTTGTTTTCCGTCTTTGATCCATTGCACGAGTATATTGATGGTAATACCTGAGCGAATAGCAATAAAATATTTCCATGAAACTTCAGGCGACTCAGTTATTTTTGCATAGGAACTATACATGTTTTCGAATAATATGGTAAATGAGTCATTTAAGACATCTTGCCTGCCTGCAGATATGAGCAGCTCAACAATTTCAGAATGATCGTTAAAATAATGCAAAAATGTCATTAGAAAGTCAGAACTTCTCTGAACAGGTGTATCTTTGTGATATGCGAGTAGGTGCTCCAACAATCCTCTAAAAGTCCGGTCACTTACATAACGCAGCACATCAATTGGTGCATCAAAGGTACGGTAAAAAGTGGCTCTTCCTACTTGTGCTTCCTTAACAATTTCAGTTACTTTGATGTCTTCAAAATTCTTCTGGTTCATAAGAGACTTCAATCCGTTATAGATCATGTTACTGGATTCAATAGATCGTTTATCCTTTTTAATATGATACATATGCTGCCTCCTTGTCTCACTTCTTTGGATTGCTTGATTTTTAATTGTTTTTATATTATCATGAAAGCAAATATGATACAAGTGTTTCATAAAGGAGGTATATCATGATTCGAAAATTGGAAGAGATAGCGGTTAATGACATAGAAAACTTTGGCACAAAAGCTGTGAATCTTGGCTTACTGATGCAGAAGGATTTTAATGTACCAAAAGGCTATGCAATCAGTAAATCATTTACCAATAAGATTCGTAACAATGGTTTTCAGCTGGCTGAAGAAGACTTAACCTTATTGCAAGAGCTATATAACCAAATGGGGCATACCCCTATTGCTGTCCGATCTTCAGCCATATCTGAAGATACAGAAGGTACCAGCTTTGCAGGTCAATATGATACCGTACTAAGCATCAATGATTATGAAGCATATCTAAAAGCGATTGAGGTATGTATCAAGAGCTCTGATAGTGAAAATGTAACAGACTATGCTGATAAAATGCAGGTGGCTAACCAACATGAGATTGCACTAATAGTTCAGACCATGATTACAGGAGAGACATCAGGGGTCATGTTTACAGCTGATCCTATAACAGGAAACCGAAAAAAGACCATCGTGAATGCAGCTAAAGGCTTAGGTAAGGGAGTTGTTGATGGTACATCTAAGTTAGACCGTTATGTGATCACAGATCAAATCGAACTGACAGACAAAAGTGGTATGGAAAGCATTATGAGGGATGATATGCTTTTTGCTTTGAAGAATTTGGGAGATCAGATTGAATCGTACTTTAAACGTCCTCAAGATATAGAATGGACCATTAGAGATAGTGAGATATTCATTCTTCAGAGTCGAGATATAACCACTTTATACCCAATTGATGAAGACTGCCTGACTGATGATAAGCTCCATTTATATTTGTGTTACAACACAGTGGTTCAAGGAATGAAGGAGCCTTTTACACCACTTGGATATGATTTCTGGCGAGCTACGATTGCTGGTTACACCAGTATCTTTTACAACTTTAAGAGGAAAATTAGAAAACCAGCATGGGTCAAAAGCATTAATGGTCGAATGTATTATGATTTAACCGAAGTGCTGGGCCGAAAACTGATTGGTAAGAATATCTTGAATACCTTCAATGCTAAAGATCCAGAAGGTGGAAAGTTACTGAGGCAGTTATACAGCAAATACAGTAACATATTTATAAGGCAGGGTGGCTCTTTCAGATTATCCTTTGGACTCATCAAGTGGGGAATGTCATTAGGAAGTGTTGGTAAGATCAGTAAAAAAGATATCGATAAAGCCTTAGCAGAGGCCCTTGCTCTTGGCAATGATTATATTGATAATTTAAAGGTTAGAATTGCAGCTGCCAGAACTTATCAGGATAAAGTCGATCTGATGGAGGATGTAACTGAAGAGCTGGTGAGCTTAGGATTTAAACAAGCTATGTATCTTGCTTATGGATCAAAGGCTATTGAACAGCAAATTAAATGGTTGTCTGAGAGGTATCCGGATTTGGACTATAGCATTCTCAAAAAAGCCGTTTACAACAATCCCACTACGGAAATGGGCATTGCACTGTTGGAGATAGCTTCAGACGTAGCCACTGGCAAAATTGATCAGTTGGAAACATCCGATCAGCTGGCTGATTTTCTTGAAAAATACGGACACCGAAGTGTATTGGATATTGATATGGGTATCAAACGTTGGTATGAGGATCCGACGTATATCCTGGAGTTAATCAAGCTATACAGTGAAGAACGCCCTGCAGAAAAGTTAGAGGCTATTTATGGGTATAGAAGAGATGCCAAGAAGCTGATAGATACCATCTACAATAAGGTAGCCAATGATCATGGTGTTAAAAAAGCAGAAAAGATTGTTTTTGACCTGAAAAACTTCCGAACACTATCTGGATTAAGAGAGCAGCCTAAGTTTATTTCGGTAAAAGCATTTGCTCTGTTGAGAGCGATGTTCATTGAGGTTGGTAAAGACCTAGTAGCAAAAGGGCATTTGCATACACCCGAAGATATTGCCTTTTTGTATGGAGATGATATATTAGCTTATAATAAGCTCGATTTAATAGCGCTTGTAGAAGAAAGAAAAGAAACTTATAAGCGTCAATTAAGTTATACTGTAATACCCAGAATTATCTTAAGTAATGGCGAAACCTATGTCTATCCAACCCTGGATCAGCAAGATAGTGATGGTTTGAAAGGGGTACCAATATCAGCTGGCAAGGTGACTGGTACTGTAAGAATTATGGATAAGCCCAATACCCAGTTGCTTCAAGATGGTGATATTATTGTAACCCATAATACCGATCCCAGCTGGACACCTTTGTTTCCTATGGCTAAAGGATTGATTATGGAAAGTGGTGGACCGATCTCCCATGGCGCAATTGTAGCCAGAGAATTTGGTTTACCTGGAATAGCAGGAGTAACCAATGCTCTGAAGGTGCTAAAAGATGGTGATGTTGTTTGCATGGATGGAGCAACTGGAGTTGTTGAGATTATCAGCAGGAAATCTGAGTGATTGGTTTCAGCCTTAGTCCCACTGACTTTCCCATAATTAAGCCTATTACTGTGACATACACAGAAAAACTCGTCAAGATGTATTCGCTCATATATCTTTACGAGTTTTTATGCTACTTCTTGTTCTAGGCTCAAATCTGTGAGCTACGGCATAATGAGTCGTTTAGTAAGTTAGCAAAAATGAACCTTTTGATAGTATAATAATCGCAGAGGGTATACGAATTACATAAGCAAGCTGGAGGTGATGGTAAGTGATAGAGAAATTAATAACATCCAATATAATGGAATTGCAAGATTCAGATGGGTGCTGGAATGTATTAAAAGAAGGGGACAAGTATTACCCGGATCTTAATTATTATGTGCCCAATTACAAATCTACCTTGTGGACGCTTGTTCTTTTAGCAGACATTAAAACCGCTGCAAATAATGAGAGATTAATCAAGCCTTTAAAGACAATAACTGAACATTTTTGGGATAACGAGCATGGTATTTTTACAATTGGAAAGAGTCATTTCCCAATACCCTGCCTAAACGGAAATATGATATATTTGCTTTCCTATTTTAAATACCATGATGATACGTACATTCAGAGGGTAGTGGACTTTTTTTCAGAATATCAAAGATTCGATGATGGAGACTTTAAGACTCCAAAAGAATATCCTTACTTCAGAAATAGGAGTTGCTATGGTAAACATACTTGTTACTGGGGAGTAGTTAAATTGCTCAAGGGGTTATCTTTTATTCCAAAGGATAAACGGTCTGATAAGATACTAATATTGATTAAGAAGTGTATTGATTTTATTCTGCTCCATGAGGTGTGTTTTAGTTCCCATAACAGGTTAGAATTCCTCAACAATTACATGAGTAAATTAACCTTTCCGAATATGTATAAAAGTGATTTTCTAGAGGTTTTATGGCTCTTGAAAAGAGAAGAAGTTAAGTCTGTACATATGGATAGAGCGTTAGACTTGCTTATTAGTAAAAAGAAGCCTGATGCTACTTGGGAATTAGAGCGTGCTATTAAAGACTTAATCGTTCCTATTACTAAAAGAAAATATGGAAATAAACTTGTAACAAGAAGAGCAAAAGAGATCATTGATTACTATGGTATTTAGCAAACTAGTATATTAAGAGGAGGAATATTTAATGACTTATACTTATACTCGCAAAGCGCACTACCACGAAACAGATCAAATGGGCATAATTCACCATTCCAACTACATAAAATGGTTTGAAGAGGCTAGAATTGCATATCTCAATGATATTGGACTACCCTATAGTAAAATGGAAGAAGATGGGGTGCTTATCCCTGTTCTTAATGTTTCTTGTGATTATCTTTCGATGGTTAGATTTGATGACGATGTAGTAATTTATGTTAGTATTGAAGCCTATACTGGTGCACGTTTAGCAATGAAATACACCGTTAAAGATAAAACTGGTAAGATTATCTATGCCAAAGGCGTATCAAAGCATTGCTTTTTAAATAAAGAAAAAAAGCCTATCAGGTTATTTAAGGTAAAACCTAAAATGGCTGAAGTTTTTGAAAAGCTAATCTAACATCCACCACTAGGCAGCTCATTTTTATATCCGTATCAACTACTTCAAGAAATATTCATTGATTTTTAAAGATTTCCTTGGCAACCTGGTCTAGTTGACCAGGTCTAAATCCTTTATTCACGAAGAAAATATTATGAGATTCTTAATACTAACCTATTATTTGTATATTGACGGTTATAATTATAAATAGTATTATTACCATATACTTGAAATATTTGAGTGGGTTTTTACAAGGAAATATTTAAGTTAAAGAAAGGGATGCTGAAAATGATATTGGAAAGATTAACGAAATCTTTAGATCAAGCAGGATACAAATTTAGTGTTTTTAGTATCGACCATTTGCAAACAGCCGAAGAGGAGTTTAAGAGTTTACCTGAAAATGGACTTATTGATGAATCTTTCTATAAAAACGCATTAGGCTTTAACTTTGATTCTCAAAATATTCCCAAAAGTAGTAAGTCGGTATTTATTGTTGCTATGCCCCATTACCCAAGTAAGATAACGTTTACAAGTAATCAGAAAGATATTGTTGTTGTTCTGCCTCCTCAATACGCTTATCCGGCTTTGGAAGAAAAAGTTTCTAATTTGTTTAAAGAGGTTTTATCAGAAAAGTGTATTTCAATAAACCCAGTAAGATTACCTTTAAAATATCTGGCTGCTATGAGTGGTTTATGTAGGATTGGTAGAAATAATCTATGCTATATGAGGAGTTCAGGAAGTTTTCTGAGGCTGACAGGTTTTGTCACAGATCTGGAAATAAATAATAGCCAATGGACCGGATTATCACAATTGAAAAACTGTAAAAACTGTAGTTTATGTGCTGAAAACTGCCCCACAAAAGCCATTGATAAAAACAGATATTTAATTCACGCTCAAAATTGTCTTACCTATTTTAACGAAACGGCAGATCAAATACCAAAATGGGTAAACCCTCAATGGCATAATTCAATTGTTGGTTGTATGAAATGTCAAATTATTTGTCCTTATAATAGAAAAAATAAAGATTTTATAGAATTTAATATGTCTTTTGATGAAGTAGAAACAGAGAAAATTTTACATAGAGAGCCCTATGAAAACCTTGATCAGGAAACCCAAAAAAAGATTTATCAATTAGGACTTACTGAATATTATGATGTTTTACCTAGAAATTTAAGCTTACTCATAGAAAACAATAAGAGCTAAGGATAACGCCCAAACCGACCAAGATGCCGTACAAGTTACCGATCAAGTAATGATGGTGTTAAAGGTTTTAGGTAATGAAGAATTATCTGCTAAAGAGTTAATGAGCCGAGTAAGATTAAAGCATATGCCTAACTTTAGAAAGAACTATTTATTGCCTGCCCCTAAGCTGGGTTTTATTGAGATTACTGTGCCCAATCAGCCCAGAAGTAAGAATCAGAGGTATAGGAGGATTTAGAAGATAACCTATGTAATATAATAGATGATATAGTTAAAAAGCTATGCTTGTAGGTAAATTAATAATTTTACCTTAAAAGGAGTGATAATAATGTGTAGTTTAGATATTTTTGAAAAAATTCCTACTTCAAGTGAGTGGTTTGAGGTATATCGGCTGCCAAACAATGTTTTTGCAATTAGTGAGCCCTATCATGAAGAAGAAGTCATTTCATACTTAATTGTCGGTCAAGAAAAGTCTTTGTTATTAGATACGGGAATGGGAGTTGACAATATCAGAAACATAGTTGATGACTTGGCAACCAATAAGATTGTAGTCATCAACAGTCATGTCCATTTTGATCATGTCGGCAATAATCATCTATTTGATGAAGCGTTAGTATTCGATGATGCAGAGTCTATTAAAAACCTAAAGAATGGTTATACAGCGGATGATCTTAAAAGATTTGCAGAGAAAAGTATGTTTACAAAAAATCCTCCCGCTGGTTTTGATTTTAATAACTACTGCATACGGCCTTGCCATATAAAACCAGTCCAAAACGGTGACATAATAGATTTAGGTGACCGAAAGATTGAGGTAATACATACACCAGGCCATTCTAAAGATAGTATTATGCTTTTAGATAAAGAGAATAGAATACTATTTACAGGCGACAGCTTTTACCTGGGACCACTGTTTGTTTACTTCAATGGAGGCATTTTTGGCTACTCTGATCTTAATGAGTACTTTGAGTCGATGAAGAAAGTCAGTGAATTAGTTCCTGATTTAGATTACATTCATCCATCCCATAACGATGTAATAGTTAAGCCTGCTGTTTTA
>JAKSCF010000082.1 GCA_022360735.1 Clostridia bacterium | reverse complement strand
TGTTTGATGAAGATAAAGAGCTTAATGCAAAGGTATTACGTGAAGGTAATGCGACTAAAGAATTAAATAGGATGCTGGAAGAAAAAAACGTCAAGGCATTGGATTGGATATTAGAGGACTTTAGTTGCTGGACAAGCAATAAGCCTATAAGGACATTAGAAGATTTTCAAGGTTTAAAGATAAGAGTAATGGAATCACCAATGGACATAGAAGGCGTTCGTGTTTTAGGGGCAAACCCAACACCCATTTCATTTGCAGAAGTATATAGTGCTCTACAACTCAACATGGTGGATGGACAACAAAATCCAATCGTTATTATTAACAGCAATAAATTTTATGAAGTTCAAAAATACCTAACGCTGTCCAATCACACAGTTGTAGTAGATATAGTTGCCAGTAATCCTGATTTCTGGGATTCTTTAAGTCATGAAGATCAAGAAAAGCTAAATAAAGTTTTTCTAAAAGTTAATGCGTTAATTATTGAGCAACAAGGCGTTCAAACAGCAGAAGCATTAGAAGAAATTAAAGCAGCAGGAACGACAGAGATTATTGAGCTTTCTGCGGAAGAAAAAGAAAAATTTATAGAAGCCAGTGCTAAGGCAGAAGATAAATTTATTGAATTAGCAGGAGAGAACGGTAAAAAAATACTAGATTTATTTATTCAGGATATGGAGAATTTTAGATAGTTTAATGTAAATATTATATGATTTGAACACCAATGCAGACGAAAAATAACATATAAAGAAGCCTGTTTTTTTGTAAGGCTGAATCATACCGCACGGTTTACGTGCGGTCATGATTTATTATTGAGTTTATGTCAAGAAATATGAAGGTTTTTATTAGGGGGTGTAGAATGGTAAATCATATTATTGAGGTAGACGTATTGGTTATCGGTGGCGGCACGGCAGGAGGGCTTGCAGCCATAGAAGCAAAAAAGATAACGGATAGCATATTATTAGTTTCAAAGGGCTGCGCCGGGCGAAGCGGGAATACCCCTATGGCAGAAGGCGGTATCCAGGCATCCTTTCATTCTGAAGACAGCCCAAAGGAACATATCAAAGATACGATGAATGCCGGACGGTATATCAATGATATTTCATTGGTATCAACCCTTACGCAAAAAGCGCCTGAAAATATTAAAGGCCTAGAAGCATATGGTGTAAAATTCAAAAAAGAAAATGGAGAATTCTTTCAATACGCAGCAAGTGGGAGTACTCATCTTCGCTGCTTATGGATTGAAGGAAGTGGTACCGGATTATCCTTTCCAATTTATAAAGAAGTTAAAAGACTGGGGATCCATATCATGGAAGATGTTATGATAACGCAAGTGCTGACTTCAAATCATACGGTTAGCGGGGCTTGCGGCGTAGATTTTAAAAGAGGGAAGTTTATCGGTATTCGAGCAAAATCTGTGGTTATAGCTACAGGAGGCAATGAGGCCCTGTACAATATTTCAGATGCTTCCCTTGATTCTACAGGAGATGGAGTGGTACTCGCCTGTCAGGCTGAGGCAGAATTGATTGACATGGAATTCATTCAGTTTTATCCCCATGCCCTTATCTACCCAAAGGCACTAAAGGGCTTAGTTATCCCTGAAGAAGTGTATTATGACAATCTGATTGGAGGAAAACTCGTCAATGGATTAGGTGAACGATTTGCCTATAAATATGATTTCGAAAGGAAAGAAAATACGACGAGAGATATTTTAGCAAGGGCGATATATACCGAAATAGAAGAGGGGAGAGGGTCGGAGCATGGCGGTGTTATAATAGACTTAAGAAAATGCAGTAAAGAAAAGGTTATGGGATTGGTAGGCCCATTGTATCGTTATTTGATTATGAATGGTATAGATATGTTGGCCACACCACTGGAAGTGGTACCGAGTGCCCACTACCAGTGCGGAGGCATAAGGATAGATGAGAAGGGTAGAACCACCGTTAAAGGATTATATGCGGCGGGAGAATGTACAGGAGGTTTGGATGGTGCAAATAGACTTTCCAGCAATGCTTTAACCGCTGCGGTGGTTTTTGGAATGACTGCAGGAAAAAATGCGGCTGAATACGCCCAGACGGTTAAATATATTCCCATTAACGAAAAACAGCTCCAAAAAGAGCGGACTAGGATTTGCGAAATAACGGAGCAAGAACATGAAGACGGAGAAGATGTCCTGAAGATAAAAAAAGAGCTTCAAATGTTGATGTCCCAAAAAGTAGGGATCATTCGCAGTAAAGACAGCTTAGAGAAGGCACTCGATGAAATTCTTCTCATCAAGAATGAAAAATTGAATAAGATCCGCTTGAAAAATCGAGAAAAAATATATAATTTAGAAATATTGGAACTACTCGAACTCTATAATTTAATTGAAAATGCAATAATAGTTGCAAAATCTGCTCTATTTCGTAATGAAAGCAGAGGCAATCATTTTAGAAAAGACTATCCCCATGAAGATAATGTTATATGGAAAAAACATACCATCGTAAAAAAAGAAGGCAACAAGATGAGCGTCCGAAGCATTCCCGTAGAAATACTGAAAAACAAAGAAAAAAACACAATAAAAGAGATGGCAGCCATAAAAATTTTAAAACAAAATAAAGAAGAAAAAACCTATGAGAAATATGAAATACCATATGATGAAAATAAGAATGTACTGCAGGTTCTTTTAGATATATTTGAAGGGTTGGATAGAACTTTAGCAGTGAGAAGGTACCGCTGTAATAGGGGAATGTGTGGTTCATGTACTATGAGAATCAATGGCGAAATCAGACGGGCTTGTACGACTAAAATGACCAAGGCAATGATTGTGGAGCCTATAGAAAAATATGGCGTCATAAGAGACGTGGTAGCCAATCTGGAGTAATTATGTATTTAATGCTCTTAAGTTGAAAGAGGTGCCATTGACGTAATGAATGGAAGTAATAGAGATAGGTTCTATGGGCTGCATAACAAAAAAAGATGAGAAAGGATTGACTTACCATGAAATATGATATCTCTTATATAAGAGAACAATTCCCGAGTTTGAAAAGGGAGATTAACGGATTTAAAGCCGCTTATTTTGACGGAGCAGCAGGTACGCAGGTGCCGCAGAGGGTAGTGGATAAAATAAGTGATTATCTTATCCATCACAATGCAAATAAATATGGCTTTTATGCTACAAGCTTAGAAACCCATGAATTATTAGACCATGCAAGAGAAACCATGGCACTGTTCTTGGGGTGTGAGAGGGACGAAATATCCTTTGGGTATAGTTCTACAACCAATAATTTTATGATTTCACAAGCCATTGCAAGGGATCTAAAAGCAGGAGATGAAATCGTAATCACGGATTTAGATCACGAGTGCAATCGATCACCCTGGATAGCTCTTGAAGACAAAGGGGTGGTTATTAAAAGTGTAAAAATTGATAAAGATCAATTGATTTTAGACATGGATGATTTAGCCCATAAGATCACAGATAAGACAAAAGTGGTTGCCATTGGATATGCTTCAAATGGTATAGGGACCATTAATGATATAGAAACAGCTGTTAAAATGGCTCATGAAGTGGGAGCCTATACGGTTATTGATGCGGTACACTATGCTTCTCACAAACCCATAGATGTCAAAAAAATTGATACGGATTTTCTGTTCTGTTCTGCCTATAAGTTTTTCGGGGCGCATCTTGGCATACTGTATACAAAAAGTGATGTAGCAAAAAAGTTGAAAACTCTTAGAATTATTCCCAACGAAGATGTTTCTCCAGACAAGTTTGAAACCGGTACACCCAATTTCGCTTTTGCTTGTGGTGCTGCACAGGCTGTAGAGTTTATTGCGGATGTTGGCGTAAGGCACGAAAGTCATTTGATGGATCAATTAGACGGAATAGAAGGCAAGAGGAGAAATATCGTTGCGGGCATGTTAAGCTTTGAAGAACATGAAGATAGATTATCAAAATATTTGGTTGAAAGATTGAGAAAAATATCCCAAATAAAAATATACGCCGCACCTAACGGGTATTCAAAAACCCCCACAGTTTCATTTACCATCCAAGGTATAAAATCGGAAGATATATGCAAAGCATTAGCAAAAAAAGGATTATTTGTTGCTAACGGACATTTTTTGGCATTTGAACTGATTGTTAATACTTTAGGTCTGGGGAATGACGGAGTAGTACGTGTTAGTTTTGCACCATACAATACCCAGGAAGAAGTCGAAAGACTGATACAGGCAATAGAAGAGTTATCACAAATTAAGAGATAATGATTGAAATGATTACGGTAAGGAGTGAGAAAAATGAATCAAGTTAAATATGCTTATATTGTAAAAACAGCTTCATACCATTCTAAAACCCAGAAAGCTGTTTTTGAAACAGATTCGTTTAAAACAAATATGGTGGGCGTAAGTTCAGTTGAAGAAGCTTGCAAAATAGCTGTTGAATTAACAAAAACCGGGACAAGCATGATTGATCTTTGCAGCGGTTTTAATGAAGAAGATGCAAAAAAGGTTTATAATGCTGCTAAAAGTGTTGGGCCGGTTAGAGTAGGTTTTATTGGAAAGTTTTTTGTTGAGGCATAAGGCTTACCAATACGGTTAAGGCGTGATATAATATATGAACAGTGGTGCGTCCATGATTGGAATTAGCAAAACAAATAGCTTATGGGGCGCACTTCATTTTATAAAAATAG
>JAKSCF010000423.1 GCA_022360735.1 Clostridia bacterium | reverse complement strand
TTTTTTTAGCTAAAACCAGCTTCATACTCTCTTTTTGCAATACAAAATCTTGACCCTTTCGATTAAATATTTCTTTGTAGTTAGATATTTTGATTGTTTTGGATGCTTTAAAGTGGGATAATATTTTTATTGTATTCTCATGATCAGAAACATCGTCCTCTATATAGATATGAGAAAAATTAGACATCTTTAAGCTTGTTTCTGAGTTCCTCAAAATATTTCTTCCTTTCATTTTTACTATTGATTTTAATATCTAAATAAGGTTGTATGACTTTACCTACAGTACCTTGCCTCGACTTATAGTAAACCACTAACTTAATCAGCTGCTCATACATATTCTCTGTAAGATTCATGTTTTCTTTTACACCAGCCAGTAAATCTGATTCTACATCACTTAGACCTTTATGGCATCCTTTTATGGTATTATGTACGGATACCAGCCAATTTACTATGGATTCGCTGGTACTATTCATCAAGTCATATACGGATTCATCGGTTACATCATACACGTCATGAAGCTTATCGGAAATAATTTTGATAAAAAACATACGATGCAGCGGAAAATAAACAGATGCAGCTCTAAACATACCGGCGGCTTCCATTTCTATAGTGTCTCCTTTTAATTCCGGCGTACATTCTTCCACTACATTCATAAAAGTTTCTACAGACCCTTCAATAAATGGATGCTGATACAAAATATCCGGATACCTGCATTTTTCATCCCAGCTTTGAATAATTTTATTGCATAATACCACATCTCTAATATCATGTTCCTTATGATTCGATCCACAAATACCAATATTAGCAAAAATATCTTCATCATTTATTTCAAAGTTAGAAAGCATGTAGGTCGTACAAACACCCGCATTAATGACCCCCATTCCAGTAATAATGATTGTCATATACGAATTATAATAAATTGAGAATGGGTGTATATTCATATTTTTCTTTAATTGATACTTATGAATATAGGGTTCAGCTTCTTTAAAAAAAGCAAAAGAAATGTAAATCATACGCATCACTTCCTAATCATTTAATCACTTATTTATGATACCATATTTAAACAGCATGGTGTAGCTGGTATTTCGTATAGGAAAACAACCTACCCATGTATGAATATTTTTACAATCTTAAATCATCCATTTTATATTATAATTAAACCAGATTTAAAACTAATTTATTTTCTGTACACTTAAACTTATTCTCAATTTCGAATTCTATAGTAGGTGATACGATGCTAAAAATATTTAAAAGAAAAAAAGAAACTAATATTTCAATAGCCAATGAAATATCTGAGATAAAAAGTGGTAATGATGTACTTAGAAACACCTTAATAGAAAAATATATGCCATTTATTATCAGCACTGCTTCCAAGGTTACCCATACATATATAGACGTCAATAATTCTGAAGAGTTAAGTATTGCACTTGAGGCATTCAATGAAGCCATGGACCGATATGAAGAAAGCAAAGGCACTTTTTTTAAATTCGCAGAGTTAGTCATTAAGAATAGAATCATCGATTTTCAAAGAAAAGCAGTCAAATCTCCACAATGCGTTTCTACTGATGACGAATATCAT
>JAKSCF010000679.1 GCA_022360735.1 Clostridia bacterium | reverse complement strand
GTTATTTATTGAATTAAAAAGCCAGTTTAACAAATAAAAATTGCTAAACTGACCATTTATTTTGTTTTTGTATATAGTAACCCACCTAATATGATATACAAACCCAAGATTTAAAAGAAAAACAGATGCGCGATTAACACTATTATGGGCAATGTGATTATTGTTCTTTCTATAAAAACAATGAATAATTCTACAAAATTTATTTTTAAGTTGGATCTAAATATCACTGGTCCAGTTTCTGTCATAAAAACCAATTGTGTTACAGATAGACTTACAATTATAAATCTTGTTAATTCGGAAGTAATACTTTGACCAATTACAGCCGGTAAAAACATATCTGCAAATCCCACTATTATTGTAGGGGCTGCTGCAGCCGCTTCAGGAATTTGTAATAAATTCAGTATTGGAATAATAGGATAAGAAATAATATTAAAAATAGGTGTATATTCAGCAATAATTAAAGCAGCTGTAGCAAGGGTCATTACAACTGGACATAATCCAAACCATATATCTACAACCGTGTCAAATCCTTTCTTAACAACTTGTCCCATTGAATTGTCCGTATTAGCTTTTTCTAATGCTTTTTCTAATCCCCATTGGAATTTTGTTTTTCCTTCAGGAACAACTTCATTAATTTGCTTTCCTACAGGTTCATAATAAGTATCGGGTTTTCTACTCAAAGGCGGTATTCTAGGTATAAGTATTGCTGCTATAATACTGACAATACTAACTGTTAAATATATTTGAATAAACATGTGCCCCATACCTATTACATCTGTCACTACAAGACAAAACGCAATAGAAACAATAGAAAAACAAGTAGCTATTACGCAGGCCTCTCTTTGTGTATAATAACCTTCGTCATACTGCATAGTTGTTATTACAACTCCAACTGTACCACTTCCAATCCATGACGCCATACAGTCAAGAGTTGATCTTCCAGGCAAGGTAAATAACGGTTTCATTATGCCTCGAATCAATGTACCTACAAGATCCATAATTCCAAAATCTAATAATAAAGGAATAAAGAAAGCTGAAAAGAAAAACCATGTAGAAAGCACCTTTACTAACCCAAGAGCAACTCCGCCTGTATTACCGGACCAAATAAATTCTGGACCAATTTCTAAAAATGTTAATATTGCTAATATAGTCCCAGCCATACGAATTATTATCCAAAACATTCCAACGTCAAATAATTTTTTCATACTATCATTATTTTCAATAAATGCTGGTTGAGATAGTTTAGCTAAAATTGTTATTATAATTGATAGACAAAACATTAAAATCATAAAAGGCGCCAAGTAATCATTTAAGTTTTTCTTTACAAATTCAGCCAATATCCCGACACCTATCGTCCATTTTCCACCCCAATAAATAGGGGTTATAAATAATAATATCCCCAATAACGAAGGTAAAATAAATTTCATATATTGACTAATAGTATACTTTTTTTTATTATTTGAATTCATGATTCCCTCCTATTAAACTGACTTATCATTAAATTTTATACACGCTTTTATTTATGAAGAATCTTATTAATAAGATTCTTCATATCTAAAATCAATTCATAGTTTATTTGCTTTTTTTATTTAAAGCTAATAATGTAATAAATTCATATACTATATTAGATGCTGCACAAGAAGTTATTTGCCCTGGCGAATCATAAGCCGGTAATACTTCTACTAAATCAAATCCGACTATATTAAGCCCTTTCAGACCATCTCTTATGATCTCTATTGCTTCCCAAGTAGTGAATCCGCCTACTTCCATAGTTCCTGTACCAGGTGCATAGGCCGGATCAAGAAAATCAATGTCGAAAGTGACATAAATTGCTGTCGCTCCTTGAACTCTATTTCTTATTTTTTCAATAGAAGCTTCTAGTCCCATTTTCCTCATTTTTCGTCTTGTTAATACTTCAAATCCCAAGTCTTCTGCATCCTTAAGCCCTTCTGAACCATAAATAGGTCCTCTAATCCCGATTTGGATGGAATGATCCATTGACAAGCAATCTTCTTCCGCTGCTCTCCTAAAAGGTGTCGCATGCATATACTTTCTTCCCCAAAGATTATCATCAGTATCACTATGAGAATCAAAATGCACTAGGGCAACAGGGCCAAATACATCTTTGGCTGCTCTAATCAAAGGAAGTGATATAGAATGATCTCCCCCTAAAAATATAGGCTTTACACCAGATTGATATATTTTAAAAGCTTCATCATATATATTGGTATAACTTGTTTCAATGTCATCTGGCACAATATCTATATCTCCATAATCTACACCCGATAAATAATCAAAAATACTAATATCCATATCAGGATTGTGGGGTCTTAAAAGCATTGAAGCATCTCTAATAGCAGCTGGACCGAATCTTGCCCCTGCTCTTGTAGTGCATGCTGTATCATATGGAACACCAGCTACTACAAAGTCTACATCATCTAATGTTTTTAAATATGGCAAAAGCATAAAAGTACGAATATTACAGTATCTTGGCGACTTTGTACAATCCTTTGGTCCATATTTTCCCATTGTCATTCCTCCTTACACTAAACTGTTAATGTTTCATAAAATATTAAATAGTTTCTGAAATTATAATTTCCAACGATTTAAAATACATTTTTATGCATGCATCAGTACTTAACTAAGTATATGAGCAAGTATTATGCCAAAAGAAAAAGAGCTGCAATCCAGTTATTTACTAGTCTATAGCTCTCGTTATATATTTTTTTTATTTATATTCAAATAATTTCTTCAGCATTTTTTATGGATATGTCTGATTTTTCAGAGTTATTAAATTATTCATTTTTGTTTTTGCAATTATTTATTTATGAATAATCAGGAATATATTTCTTTAACTTTCGCACTACACTTGGCTGACTTATTCCTAATGCTTTACCCATTTCAATTGTAGTATTGTATTTTTTATAGGCTGATTGAATCAATTGCTTTTCATATAATTCTAATGCTTGTTTTAAGGTTATTCCCTTATGATGATTTGTAGGAAGCAACATATTAATATTTTCAGGCAAATTATTAATGTCTATTTTATCTTCAATAGTTGTTAAAACAAGCCTTTCCATAATATTCTCCAACTCTCTTACGTTGCCAGGCCAATAATAACTCAATAAAGCATTGGTAGTGTCTTCTGTTAATACTTTGAATTTGTTATATTTTTTATTGTTTTCAGCTAAGAAATGATTTATTAAAAGTAAAACATCTTCCATTCTTTCTCTTAACGGAGGAATATGGATAGGTACAACATTCAGTCTATAATATAAATCTTCTCTAAACT
>JAKSCF010000046.1 GCA_022360735.1 Clostridia bacterium | reverse complement strand
TAGATTGGTGTTGCTTTTTGATGAATTAGCCAGTGGCATTATCATGAATGAAAACTATATTGCTCTTTACGGGATAATGATGAAGATATTCGGACGAATAGAGGAAATACTGACATGTAAATATAATCTTCACAATGGTTCCAAAAAAGATAGAGCATTGGCCAAAGCAACAGATTATATTGCAGCCAATTATGAGAAAAAAATTGGCGTAGATGATATTGCCAACGTGACAGGATATAGTGTATCAAGATTTCAGCATTTATTCAAAAATCGCTATGGAATAACAGCCATTGAATATCTCATTAATGAGAGAATAAAGAAGGCTAAAGAATTGCTTAGTTTTTCATCTCTTAATGTGCAAGAAATATGTTATTTCACAGGATTTAGGGATCCTTACTATTTTAGTAAGATGTTTAAAGAAAAAACGGGTGTATCACCAAGAGAATATAGAAAAAAAATTGATTGACGATGGCAGATGGTCATTGTTTCATATCGTTAAACAAAAACAAAGATATCTTCGGTGTCACAGGAGATTTGAGTCAACATCTATGACTGTTGCTCCAAAAAAAGCAGAATAACACATGAAGAGAATTGATAACTACATTTTAAATAAGGATAACAACTGTTAGACTATTGCCAACACATAAACCAAAGGGCATACTTGTTATTAATTTTGTAAAAATCATGTAACATCAATGACTAGGAGGAATAATCATGGGAAACAATCAAGAGAACATTCTCAAGGAGTTAAAACAAATCGTAGGAGATGAAAGTGTCATTACAGACCTACAGACATTAAAAGAAAATAGTGTGGACTGGATTGGTTACAGTAGATATGAACAATACTATGAAGACTACGTGGAAGAAAAACCTATGGGTGTTGTTAAAGTACATTCAACACAAGAAGTCTCAGAGGTGATTTCACTGTTAAATAAGAAAAACGTCAATATTGTGCCAGTGACAGGAAAGTCTTGTGTTACAGGAGGCATCATAACATCAGAGGGCGGCTTGGTTTTAGACGGGTCGCTCATGAACGAAATTGTCAGTTTCGATACGGAAAACTTTCTTGTTACAGCAAAATGTGGTACACCACTAGAATATCTTGAAGGCTATTGTAATTTGAGAGGCTATACGACAGGGCATTTTCCGCAGTCTCTTCCTTTAGCACATCTGGGAGGACTGGTTGCTACAAGAAGCTGCGGTCAATTGTCAACGTTGTATGGAGGTATAGAAGATCTTTTAGTAGGATTGGAAGCTGTTATGCCCAATGGCGAAATAGTAAGAATTAAGAATGTTCCTAGAAGAGCTACAGGACCTGACTTAAGACATATTTTTTTAGGAAGTGAAGGGGCATTGGCATATATTACAGAAGTCACTCTGAAATTATTCAAATTGCCGGCTGATAAATGGCAGTGTGCATATGGCGTAAAAAATATGGATATTGGCTTAGAGGTCATCAGGGAGATTATGCAGCAAGGTTGGAAACCAAGTGTTGTCAGGTTACATGACGAAGTCGAAGCAGAGTTGACTTATCAACAGTTTATGGAAGAAGGAGAATCTCTTTTAATCCTTGTTGCTCACGGACCTGAGGGAATGGCAAGGCTGACAGGAAACGCCATTGAAACCATATGTGAAAATTATGATTGTCGTAAAATCGGCTCGAAGCTTGTAGATGTGTGGTTTGAGCATAGAAATGATGTTGCTTATAATAAATTTCGCCATCAAGAAAAAGGAGAGGTCGGAGAATCCATTGAAGTATCAGCGAATTGGAGCGATATAGGAAAAATATATAAATCAGTGGCGGCACGTGGGATTGAAGAAATTGATGGCGTCACTCAGTGTAGTGCACATTCATCACATAGCTACGTACAGGGGACGAATATGTATTTTGTAATCAGATATAAAGGCTCTGAGGATTACCGAAAAATATTTGATAAATGTTACGACATTGTCATGGGAGAGACCCTCAAACATGGTGGAAGTATTGGACATCATCATGGTGTAGGGAAATATAGGACGAAATGGATGGAGCAAGAACATGAATCATCATATGTCATCCTAGAAAAAATGAAAGAAGCATTAGACCCAAAAGGAATTATGAATCAAGCAACTCTATTACCAAAAGAATGAGTTAAAGTGAGGAAATCATTTTGAAAATACTCGTATGTATTAAACAAGTTCCTGATTATGATACGGTATTATCTTCCGATTGGACGGTTGACAATAATACTTTATGGATAGATTATGCAAATCGGATTGCTAATTGTTTTGATGATTATGCCTTGGAATGTGCCTTGAGGTTTATGGGGAAATATAACAACACTGGTGACCCTTGCGATATCCATATATTATCTATTGGAGATTCGTCTGTAGATAGATTATTGAAAAATTATTTGGCTTATGAAGTAAGCTCGGTTACGAGGATTGCTTATGGACATTCCGAAAATAATGCTCCGTACATAATAGCTAAGCTCATATCATTATATATAGAAAAAACGGGCTTGCCGGATATTATCATGATGGGATGCCAGTCAGGAGTTTATGACTATGGGCAGACACCTTTGTATACAGCAGAAATATTAGGTATACGTTGTATCACGCACATGACATCTTTAGATTTTGATGAAAGTGATCCTAATAGAATATACATCCAGCATAATACAAAAGGGAGTAAAGAGCAAATACAAGTGATGCAGCCGATTGTTGTGACTGTTGGAGATATTGAAAATACTGCATTAAGATCGTGCACGCTAAAAGAGAAGTTAGCAGCAAAAAATAGGAAAATAAATATTGTTTCACTTGATGCTCTGAAATATGAACCTTTCGATGGTTATAATCAAAAGACATTACGAGAAATACAAAATGTAGAGCAAACCAAAAGATGTGAGATGTTGAGAGTGGATTCTACCCAACAGGCAGTAAAGATAATAAAAGATGAAATCAATGCTGTACAGGGAGTGAATACAGTTGAGTAAAAGAGCAGTATTAGTATTGTTTGATAACAATATGGACAAAGCATATAATCTTTACTCTCTACTTAATACCATGAGATACGAGGGATTTTTATGTGAAATTTGGTTATTCGCTTTTCCTGACGGAGGGGTCAACTGCAAGCTGTATAATTCCGATGGCATAGTAAAAATTCATGTGCCGTATAGTTATACGCCTGAAGAGACACTCCTTACATTGGAGCAATTGTGTTCTCAAAGTCCTCCGGATATTTGCATATTTGAGAATGATATCATAGGAGTGGAGCTGTGCACGCGTATTGCTTATAGGCAGAAAGCGACAGCTATCAATAACTGTACCAATATCTGCTTTCATAAAGAAACTGATAGAATTTCTGTAAGAAAGCCTATCTATAGCGGAAATGTAACAGCAGTTTATGATATAGAAAAAATGCCGCTGTACATGACGGTTAAAGCTGAAGAGTTTGAAAGGTTTGTGCCGGTTGATACATACAATGATGGAGATATTAAACATATGCAATATACCATTATAGAGGATGATAATTACAAAATCATTAAAAGACATCAAATTAAAAAAAATCCGTTATTGGAGGCAAAGATTATCATAGCAGTAGGGCAGGGATTGTCTAATTGCACAGAAGTAGGCATCATCAAAAATATACGGTCATCCCTAGGCGTTCAAATAGGGGCGAGCAGACCCATCGTACAGAACGGATGGCTGACCCATACACACCTCATTGGCACCACAGGTATAAATGTTTCGCCGGAACTATTGATTACCATTGGTATATCGGGTAGTGGACCGTTTATGGAAGGGGCAAAGTATGCCAAACGCATTATTGCAGTGAATACCAATGAAAATGCGCCGATATTTAAATATGCCGATGTAGGGATACAAACGGATTGTCATGACCTCATTGCAGAATTGGAAGATGGAAACTTAGAGGATGGTTATTGTGAGAGATAAAAAACAGACTTATGAGGAATACCTAAAAGATGAATCAGGGCTAAAGGGATGGTCTGATTTATTTTACTTCCCGGAAAATGTAAATGATTTGAAAGATATTATCAAAAATTTATGCTCAAAAAAGGAAAAAATAACTGTTCAAGGCAACCGGACAGGAATCAGTGGAGGCGCTGTACCCAGAGGAGGGGCGGTAATCACCACTCAAAAGCTTAATCGTGTACTTGAATTCGAATTTGATGCTGACAAAAAAGAGGGATATTTGACACTAGAAGCGGGCGTAACGTTGGAAGAGATTACAAAAGGCCTTAAAGCTAAACGCTTTGACACATCTTTATGGAGTGAGAAAAGCAAACTTCACTTAGAAAATTATCGTCATTCAGATATTTTACTTTTTTTTCCTCCTAATCCTACAGAAACAACCGCTACAATAGGAGGAATGACAGCATGTAATACATCAGGCAGTAATGCCTATGGCTATGGGAAGTTAAACAATTATATAGAATCCATTGAAATAATATTAGGGGAAGCTACAGTTTTATTGGATAGAAAGGAGACCGAATATAACAGCATACAGCAAAAGATGCTATACGGGCATAAGAACGATCTTAAATATGACCATATAATCGATATATTTTGTGGCTCTGAAGGTTACCTGGGTGTGATTTCACAAGTAAAAATAAAATTGATGTATCAGCCTGCACATTCGTGGGGCGTATTGTTGCCTTTTGAAGATGCGGAAATAATGATAAATTTTGTTAAGGATATTGAAGATGAGGAAGTAACATGTATTAAATCCATAGATTTGTTTAACAGTCATACTATCCATATCATTAATGCTTTTAAAACGACTGTGACGTCATTCGCAGATTTGCCTCATATGAATATGGATAAACCATTCTATATGTATCTTGAGATTAGCCATGATAGTGAAGATATGTTAATACAGTCACTTGAGGCAATACATAAACATTTAGACATATATGCAGAGGATGCTTTGGTGGCAACCTCACCAAATGAGCTGGCCAGATTTAAAAAAATATGGCATTGTGCTATAGAATGCATTGAGATGATGCCCAAAAATATTACAATTGATATTCCCGGGCTTGATGTCATTGTACCCATGTCTATATATGAAGAGATCCTTGGGATGATGGCTAAAGATATACATAAAAAAGATATACAGATGATGATGCTCAGCCATATAGGCATAGGCCATATCAATGTAAGACTTTTTCCAAAGGATAAAGAAGAGAAAACAATGGCAAATGAAATACTACAAAAATGGCTGATGCATATAAAGCAGTGCGAATGTCAATATGCCGGAGAGTTTGGAACAGGAGTCTTGAATGCAAAGATGGCATGGATACTTTTCCCGGATTATTTTAAAGAGATGAGATTAACAAAAAACATTGTTGATCCCCTCCATATATTTTCCCCTCACTTATTTGCTGGGCAGGAGGATAAGTGATTATGGCAGGGAATATATATGTGTGCGTTAAGACGGTTCCGGATACAGATGATATAGGATTTGATTCATCTACAGGAAATATGATTAGGACCAATAAAGCATTGAAAATTAATAAAGATGATACGGTAGCTATTGAAGTGGCACTAAGATGTAACGAAATTCTCGAGTCAAATGTTGAAGCGATTAGTATGGGGCCAAAATTTTATGAGACAGGGCTGAGATATGCATTATCCATGGGTGTGGACGAAGCCCACTTGATTACATCAAAGGCATTTGCAGGGGCCGATGTTTTGGCTACAGCGTATACGTTAAGTCAATTCATAAAACAATCAGGAGAGTATAAGCTTATCGTATGTGGCAACCATTCGTCAGATGGAAGTACAGGGCAGACAGGTCCTGAACTAGCGGAGCTATTAGGCATAAGGCATGCCGGTTATGTCAGTGAAATTATTGCTATTGATGAGATATCCATTACGGTTGCTCAACAATTTGACGAATTAAAGATTATATCAGAACGGCATCTACCATGCGTAATTATTCCCAAACACGATTTTTGTATGCCGCGTATACCAACTCTAGCCAATGTATTAAAATCAAAAAGACAT
>JAKSCF010000635.1 GCA_022360735.1 Clostridia bacterium | reverse complement strand
TTTGGTATTTGATTTAATTGGCATAGATAAAGATGAATTAACAGAAGAGCAGATTCAGTATATTCGAACAGGTTTTAGACAAGCTTTTGATGAAGATTTTGCTTGGGGATTCCTTGATAAATTCTTCAAAACTAACTACGATATATTATATGGAGATAATTATTACTATAATTTAGGAAAAATCTCTACGCATAATGCTGTACTGTCCTTAAATGCAGCATCTATGGAAATTTCAAAACAAGGAGCAGGTTTAAATTACTTAACTGGTCTTGGAGCTGCAGAAAAAATAGTTACCTTTACTAGAGTTACGGCTTCTGGAGGTAGTGCAGTAATATCATCTTCAAATGCAGTTGTAATATCTGAGGCTATATCAACAACAATATCATCATCTTCAGATGTATGTATAGCAGCAGTATCGGAAGTTGCTGAATAGGGATATGGTGGAGGACTATGATTTGACCTTATGGGACAATATATAGATGGATGGTCTAGTACTATAAAAACTATTGGTTCAGGCCCTTTACAATTTTAAAGGAGTTATAATTATGGAAGTAAAATCTAACAAACTGATAATCAATAATAAAGAGATAGAATTTGAAAATACAATAAACAAAGTATTTGAAGTTGAAGATACAATTATAGTTTATCTCTCTAGTAGTCGTGAAATGAACCTAAAAAACAAACAACCATTTAATAATGTGTATGCAGTTGATATTAATGGAAATGTATTGTGGAATATAAAAGAGATATTTGAAAAAACAAAATATAAAGGAGAAAGAGTTGTTATTGATATTGGTCTGAATGAAAAGAATAATCTTATATTAAACGATCATATAGGAGCATATTATGAAATTGACATAAACAAAAAAGAAATAGTAGAGACATCTGTAAGAAGGTGGTGAAATAGTAATAAAAAGGAGTATGTGGACGATTCTTTTGACACGATAGAACTGATTTGATGGGATAAAAGAAAATCAAATTAACTATATATTAATTTAAGGAATGTGATTCGCGAGGCGTACAGAAATGTACGTCTTTTAAATAGTAAGAATTTATGATTTAGATTGGAAAATATAGGTTGACAAAGTAATGATATTTGAATTAATATATTGCTAATAGCAATATTACTATCAGTAATATATAGCGAATTATTATGGAGAGGGCAGTGAGGCTATGGATAAAATAATTTTAAGTTTATTATTAATAAAAAGCATGACAATATACGAGATGCGAGGGTTTATTACCCAATATTTAAGCTCTGTATGCAGCGATAGTCTTGGAAGCCTTCAAGCCGCTATAAAAAAATTGTTAGCTTCAAATCAAATTTCTTATCGTGAATATGTAGAAAAAGGACTCAATAAAAAGGAATACCGCATCACGGACAGTGGACTGGAAGCTTTTACTAAGTGGATTGAAACACCTATGAATTTTCAAAAGGCAAAGAACATGGAAGAGAGCAAGTTTTTCTTTATGGGGATTACACAGAAGAAGACAAGAAAAAAATTAATTAGAAGCTATATTGATAATTTAAAACAAACGCGCGAGAAGTTGTTGCATATTCAGAGTCTAGTTGAAGCCACAAAGGAAAATGTAATTGAAAGAAATGTAGAACGTATATTAAAAGACAAAGAATTATATAAGCATATACTTCAAATTTCTATGGACGATAAACTGGAAAACACGGTTCTTAACATTTATCAGTATCAGATATTTTGTTTGGAATACGGCCTGGAAAGAATACAATTTAATATTGATTTTTTTGAGAAGATATTCATAAAGGAAGAAGGAAATTAAGATAATGGTTTCCCTGCTTATATTATTTTTTAGTGAAAGGTGTTATTAGCGTTAAACACAGCCAAAATTGAAAGGATAAATAACTCAATAATGAGGAAAGGAGTTACAATAAGATATGAATAATCACAGTATGTATAATCTAAAAAAAGAAGATATTACAACAGCTGTTAATTGTTTGAAAAGTGCATTTAAAGAGGACCCATTACATATTAAATTGGGAAAAGGTGATGATAATTTGGATGCTTCTTTAACCGGTTTTTATGCTACTCCTTTATTGATTGGACTAAAATACGGTAAAGTGTGTGCAGATTCTTCAGAAATACATGGTGTCGCTTCATGGGTGAATGGCAAATATGCAGATGTGAACTTGTGGCAGATGATATTTAGCGGTGCACTTTCTTATGGTCTTAAAATGAGCAAGAGCTTCGTTGATAATATTTCATATTGTTTTAAAAACCTTAAGAAAGATAGAAAACTACATATGAAAGGTAAGAATTATATTTATTTATCTATTATTGGAGTTGATGAACTTCATCAAGGAAAAGGGTATGGCAGCCAGCTATTAAATTTAATAATTAAAGAAAGCAATGCCAATGGAACTCCTATTTATCTTGAAACGGAAACAGAAAATAATGTTGCTTTTTATGAAAAACATGGATTCCGAGTTTTAAAAAAGGAATATTTAGAAAAGCTAGATTTACCAATGTGGGAGATGGAATATTTTCCCAAAACAGATAAATAGATTATATAAAATTTAATCAAGGAAAGAACAATAATATGTCAGATAAGCATGGACATATTATATAGAAGACTATTTGATAAAATGATGATTATATTCCATACAAGCACATTTTCTTTTTATAGAAGTCCATGTTCCAGTCAATAGAAATAATAGTGATATAATAAAGCTAATAGAGTTGTGGAGGGTAAAATGAAAATAACTAAAATTGAAGATAATAACAAAATAAATTTTATGGATATTCTCCTTCTTGCAGATGAAGAATTAAAAATGATAGAGAAATACTTACATCGTGGAGAAATGTTTGCTTTATATGATGACGACTTAAAAAGTGTTTGCGTAGTTACCCAGGAAAGCGATGATGTTTGTGAACTAAAAAATATAGCCACTTATGAAAAATGGCATGGCAAAGGGTATGGAAGCAAACTTTTAAACCACATATTTTCGTATTACAAGGGCAAATATACAACCATGCTTGTGGGAACAGGTGACATCCCATGGATATTACAGTTTTACCAGAAAAACGGTTTTAGGAGTTCTCATAGGATCAAGGACTTTTTTACAGATAACTACGACCAGCCAATGTTTGAAGATGGTGTTCAATTGGTAGATATGGTTTATTTAAGTAAAAGATTATAAACTTATTACATTTTTCAGTCGCCTGCAATATTCGGACCAGGCAGGCCCTAAGTCACAGCACAATAAAACATGGAGTAGGAGAGCAAGAAGCGTTGAATAGAATCAATCGGTTATCATCTATACTGATTCATTTACAATCCAACTTTTGTGTACTCCACCCCTAACTAAAATCACCTTATTACAATTACCCTTATTGGGTCATCTAAATCATCCGTTCCCCTTACATCTGTTCCTAAAAAAGCCCCCTGTGTATCCATTTGATGCCTTGCTCTTATGACAGACATCTCAAAGTCCATACCAAAGAAACTATATATTTCTGCACTTGATAGACTTTCATAGGCCTCATCATTTTTCGATATACGGCACTCATCTATGATATAGTCGTAATCCGGGGCACGTAATATAACCTCATAGCCTTTAATCAAATCTTTCATCGTATATTCGTAATAGTCATTATCCAAGCCATTTGCTTTCATTTTTTCTGCATATGGCATTAAATCACTACTTTCAAATTCATCAGTTTTCATACCGATACACTTAGTCAGCTCAGACAAATCATAAGCTTCATATGATGAAGGTGTTTTTTCCAAAGCTGTATAACCCGATATAAGTTCAACTTTTCCAACTGATTCACATAGTTCATCTCCAAGGATATAGTAATTCTCCGTTCCTCTGCCATCTTTAAATATAATAAATAAACCGGCTCCGTTCAAATACTCATGTCCTTGGATATTTAATACAGTATTTGAAAGGCGATCATAACGCCCTATTTCTACGCCAGGACCGCCAAAGGTATAGTCACTAAAACTGATCCTCACATCATTTACTTCTCCAAAGAATGCTAATTGATATTCAGTTTCTCCTCCTACACCTCCTGCATCATCAACTTTTTCCTGTAGATTTCTAGCATTAAATGTAACGGATTCTAGGCCTGAAACATCAATATCATCACAGTTACCATAGGCATAGGTTACGACAATCTCATCATCTTCATAACTGTCACTTCCATTGGTTGATTTTTCTTGAGAATCACTATTAGTCTTGCCTGCTGCTTCAGCTTCTAGTTCAGCTTTTATCTCAGCTCTTAGTTTTTCTTCTGCCTCCATTTCAGCTTTTATTTCAGCCTTTAGTTCTTCTTTTGTTTTAACAACTTCTTTTTCACCACAGCCTGTAAAAGCAAAAACCATTACGAGTACAAGTAAATATCCAATATATTTTTTCATCATCCATCTCCCTTTAGTTTATAATAATAATGTTATCTTTACCTAAAAAATTATATCATCGAGTCCATTAAATACTATAAAATCTAACCCAAAAGTTAGATTTGCATTAAAAATCCTACTCAAATAAAGAGTAGGATTTTTTGAGGTTATCGAAAAAGTACAAAAAATAATAAATTAGCCTTTGCAGACATGAAAGAGTTGATGGGTTTAAGATATGCTCATTATAGAGGTTCACATTGTGTAAAAGCTCAAGTGTTAATAACTGGGGTTGCTACACTAAAATAGGGCCTTGCTTTCATGAGTAATCTCAGAAAGAGGCCCTTTTTCGATAGTCTCATAAAGAATGAGAGGTATACCTCTCATTCTTTATTTACTGTTAACAATTAAAAAATTACATCTTTGTATGTTACCTTTGTTGGCCTATTGTCTACATAGTCGCTTATTGTTGCATAGTAAAATTCCATTTTTAATTTAACATAATAAGTAGATTTTCCCTGATCTAATAGTTG
>JAKSCF010000035.1 GCA_022360735.1 Clostridia bacterium | reverse complement strand
CAATCTTCAGGTTTTAAAAAAATGGACCAACAATCCAGTGAAATGAATAGTGGAAGTTCATCAGGCAGCAATCAATTCAGTTCAATATATAAAGTATCAGGTACAACAATTCTTGAGGCAATCAATAAATTACAGCAAATAATGGGTAAAGAATTATTTTTTGGATATATTAGAGTCATTGTTATAGGAGATCAAGCCGCGAAAAAAGATATGGATAAAATAATATCTTTTTTATATATGTCACCACGCATTAGAGGATCGGCATATTTACTAATAGCTAATGATACAGCTTACAATACCCTTGGAACGGTTAATCTAAATGACAGCGATCTAAGTTCCAAGTCGTTGGAGAATATACTTGAGAGGTCTGTGAGAAGCGGTGCTTCATTTCCTATAGCAATCAGCGATTATTATAATATTGTTTCAACAGAAGGCTGGGAACCGGTTATTCCACAAGTTGAGTATAAAAGAAATAATGAAGTTAACGACAATCAAAGTGCTGGAAATAGTTATGATCCCAGTATAGTGCCGGAGCAGCGGGGTTACCACATATTAAAAAATATGGCTGTGTTTAAAGACAATAAGAAAATTGGTGTACTAAATGAAAAAGAAACCTTATGTTTTGGTCTAATAACCAATAAAGAAATAAAAAGCAATTATATGATTACAGAAGATAAAAAAAATAATGATGAATACTTTTCAGGATTTAGAATACTGCACAATAAGTCAGAAATTAAAACACAGATTAAAAAGGATAAATTATTAGTAAGTGTTAATATCGATATACAAGCTAGTTTAGAAGAATATGCTAAAAGTAAAGACCTTGTGGACATAGAGGCAATTAAAGATTTTGAAAGAAGATTATCGGAACAAATCAAAAAAGATATTGAGCAGGTTATAAATAAAGTTCAACTTGAGTACCAATCTGATATATTTGGTTTTGGACATAAATTTTTCCAACAACATACCCGTCAATGGAATGAAGAATATAAGGATCAATGGGATGAAATTTTTCCTGATGTAAAGACTCAAGTAAATGCAAATGTAAAAGTACTTAATACAGGCTCAAAAGTGGAACGCATAATCAATAAATAAAAAATTATAAATTATTGAATGAGGCTAGTATGATAAATGAAGATAAAATTACAGACAGACAACTTGCTTACTTAATATACTCCGGGGCAGTTACCAATATGCTTTTTATGGTTCACTTTGTTTTTCTAAGTGCCGGCAGGGCTACTTTTATTGCAACCATGTTGGGAGGATTAATAACAGCATTGTTGCTTTTATGGGTTATATCTTTAGGTAACTTAATGCCGGGTAAATCTATATTTGATATGATAACAAGCGTATATGGTAAAGTATTCTCAAATTTTCTTATCATTGTATACAGTTTATTTCATATTGTGACAGCAGCTTTGATGTTAAGATTATCTGTATCACTTTTTATAAAGATATTTATATTACATTTAACACCGTTATGGCTTATTGCATTAATGCCTGTTATTATGATTGGTATATTTTTATATACAGATGGTATCGGTACTTTTGCCAAATGGAACTTAATCATCATGGTTGTTGCAACCATGATATATTTTGTAGGAATTATGATAGGCATGGCTACAAAATTTGATATAGATAAAATATTGCCTATATTTCACGTAGAATGGTCTGATTTTTTATATGGTATTTTTTTAATGGCATCAGTGCTATCTGAAACGGTTATTAAATCCTTTTGTATCGTTGGAGCGATAAGAGACTATAAAAAATCATATAAAGGATTGTTTAAAGGAGTATGTTTATATATTCCCATTACCAGTACGGCGGTATTCTTTGCATTAGGGATTATGGGGCTGGGTGTTGCAAGAGGGAGTGCTTTTGCGGTATTTGATTTAGCTCATGAAATAGGAGTAGGTGAATTTATTCAAGGGCTGGAGATTTTTCATATATTACCATTTGTATCTTTGATATATATGGGCTTAGGATATAAAGCGTATTGCAGTCTATTGGGCATATTGACAATCTCAAAAAATAAAAAGCATAGATTGATATATGTGTTATTGATATGCATTGGCATATACATCATTACTTTAAGCATATCATCTTTTAACGTCGCAATGCTGTATATGCAAAGATTTATAAGCTATACGGTATTTCCTTTTTGTCTGTTCTTTTTAATTCTAGCAACCATCGCTGTTATTATTAATAAATTCAAGAGCAGATCATATAAAACGTAAAATAAATAAAAAAACGCCGTTTCAGTTTACTATTTTTTCTTTACAACAGGCAGCCAAACCTCAGATTTGTATTTTGGAGATTGTTGATCTCCATCGGTGTACACTTCAATATCAGGAGCATCGGCATATTCATAACCTGACGTAGGCAGCCATTCTGTTATAATTCTTTTTTGTAATTCTTGAATCGCATGGGGCATCGGGCCGACACATTCAAAAACTGCCCAGGTACAGGCGGGTATTGTGTATTCAACAGTGCCTTTAGGTGCAGGTTTGTCGGTTGAAACCGCAATGTAGTAGTCAAAGTCTTTACCATTCATACAGGTACTGACACCAAGCACACCGAAGGGAGGCTGATTCATCAGCTCGATGAGCCTAGGAATTATGCCTTCTTGATTGGTTTTCTGCCAAAATAGCGGTACCTTAGCAAAGCTCTCTTCAATATTCATGTTCATACGTTCTTTGACCCCAATAATTTTGAAAGCATCTTTTTTCATAATTTTATAGTTCATCTCAGTATCTCCTTTGATTGAAATTGTGAAACTGATGCGGGGAAATACTTTAAGAGATATTCCTTCTGCACGAGCGGCAGATGGGGAAACACCATGTATATTCTGAAATGCTCGGTTGAAGGATGTAGGGGATTCATAGCCATATTTCAGTGCTACATCGGTTACTTTCATATTTTCAGTTTGTAAATCAAATGCTGCTAAAGTCATACGTCTGCGGCGGATATATTCGGACAGCGGTACCCCTGCAATATAGGAAAACATTCGCTGAAAATGAAAGGTTGAACAGCAGGCAATCTGCGCAGCATGCTCATAACTGACTGTAAGACTTAAATTTTCTTCAATATAGTTGATAGCTTGATTCAATCGCTCAAGATATTCCATTGCATCATCTCCTCACAAACAAAGTTTAACATGATATATAAACATCTTCCTCTCATTTGATGTACCAAAATGTGAGATGGATTTAGTTTAGCACAATGAAAAAATTTAATAAACCAAAAGAGAATTAAATTAGGAACAAAATAATTGAAAAAAGCAGCCATGATATATATAATGAATAATGCCACCTGCAATACAACTTTTAAAAAAGGATGATCAATTTGAATTTCCAAGATAATTTACTTAAATGGTATGAAATAAATAAAAGACTTTTGCCATGGAGAGAGACACAAGATCCGTATAAGATTTGGGTATCGGAAATAATGCTTCAACAAACACAGGTAAAAACGGTTATTGATTATTATAACCGTTTTATTAAAGTTTTTCCTAATGTAGAGGCACTATCAAAAGCGACAGAAGATGAAATGCATCGGTTATGGCAGGGGTTAGGATACTATTCAAGAGCTGACAAGATGATGCTTTGTGCAAAAGAAGTTGTAAAAAACCATGAAGGACAGTTTCCTAAGGATCATAAAGATATGCTTTCTCTTCCGGGAATAGGACCTTATACTGCCGGTGCAGTCCTGAGTATTGCCTACAATATGCCGTTTCCTGCCGTAGATGGTAATGTAATGCGGGTGATTTCAAGACAATTTAATATACAAGAAGATATTAGTATACCGCGAACACGAAAAGTTTTTGAAGAAAAAGTTCAATCCATATTACCCAAAGATGTGAGGCACTTCAATCAAGCTTTAATGGAATTGGGTGCTTTAATATGCACACCAAAGAATCCTAAATGTGAGATATGCCCCGTTGTGAATTCCTGTGTCGGCTATAAAGCAAAAAATGTAGAATTACTGCCTATAAAAACCAAAAAAACTAAAAAAACAAACCATATTATGGCAGTGGCTTATGTCAAATGTGAAGATCAAATAATGATAACAAAACGTCCTAATCAAGGTATACTAGCTAATTTATGGGGATTTCCTATCATAGAAGTTCATTCAAAAGATGAGGCACTAAAAGAGATGGTAAATGAGTTGCAGGAGATATATGGACTTGAGGTTGAATATATAGCTGAAAAGAATCAAGCCAAGCATATTTTTACACATCGAATATGGGAAATGCAATTTTTTGAATTTAAAGGGAAGAATAAAGTTATGATTGATTTTCCAAATGTGAAATGGCTACCGGAAGATGAAATAAAAGATTTTCATTTTCCCACTGCATTTAAGAAGCTTGTATCAAATTAGCTGAAAAATTCTATTATTACAGATTTTAGAATTTACACTCTGCGAATGGCAACTCTTTGTCAATCAGGCAGTGTCGAAGACGAAATTAAAATTTCTGTCTCCTTGCATGAGACCTACATCAGAATCAGAGATTCTGTGTTAGGGCTTCAAAAAGGCCGAGACGTTTAATAAAATGTCTCGGCAACGTAACTAGGGAGGTTTCTTTCTTTGGGTCTGT
>JAKSCF010000029.1 GCA_022360735.1 Clostridia bacterium | reverse complement strand
CCAATGATCCGTCAACAATTGTAGGAAGTGTTAGGGTTGATACAAAAGATACGGCTAAACCCACTGTTAGCATCCAATTTTCCAGCGTAATTCAGTTTTTGGCTTTATTCACTGCCGCAGAAGGGAGATTGGATTTTGAGCTATTTAGAGCTTGCGATGACGGAAATCCGCTCAGATTAAACACCTGGACCTATGAAATAGCCGGACTGGAAGGAAGTGCCACTGATTTTGACGCTTTGAGATTCACCAAATCCTTTAATTTCAATTTTTGTGATTTTCCGGCCTGTTCGGGCTGCTGTGAGTACTTTGTCAGCGTCTCTGTGGTAAACGTGTCGGTTGCTACAATACTCGTGGATAATGTGCATATCACAGCTTTAGCACAATAATAACATCATGAATGTGACTTGGGGTCTGAACTATCTGACACACACGGTTTTAGTGTGACCGGGCATCTGTCCCCATGTCACTTTCCTGAATGGGCATGTCATTTATTTATCGTGTTATATATATTAAACATTTGTTTGCTTTTTTCATTCTCTTTATCTATAATTCTCATCGATATATAGGAGAATTCTCCTAACACCTTTAACTTTTCCTCTTTAGAAAATTCCTCCCATCTGTCAAAACTATCTCTTAAAAACACCAAGCCTTGATATTTGCGATAAAGCATTAGATGATAGTCCTGTTTGTTCTTTGGTACTGCCCCCTGAATATCACTGAGTAACACATTTAAATAGTCAATTTTCTCTTTGTTTTCTTTAGTTTGTAGTATTTCAAGAGATTTGTAAGTATCATGCAAATCTAGTGTACTTACAATCTCAAAGTATATTGTATCAAACTCTTTGGCAAATTCCTCATATTTATTATCAGAACATCCCGTTGCTGTAGATAAAATTAAAAATAGTATTAAATAGTAGGCTAACTTTTTATTTATACTCATCACCTCCTATCTTTTATTTCCTATAGTCCTGTTCATTTTATCAATACAGTCTTCATACCAAATATTCATATCTTTTATCTCATTTTTAAACACAAAATTATCAGTTGTGTTATCATATACTTGGATATCTAAATCATAATATTGGCTTGAAGTTCTGTAAGTTTTTTTATTATCAAACAGAGAACCGTCCCCTGTTCTATTTGTTCCAAAAATTTATTTGGATATGGTCTTTTTATTCCGATTTGTTACTGTTCTTCAAATTTTTGTTTGTACCTCGCAAAAAACACAACACCGGATTATTCCTGCAATACGTATATAAATTCAGGCTCAACGGGTCACTCATGTTCCCCCGGTATCGATCTTCCGTGGTAAACCTACCCACACCAGGGTCATAATCCCTCACCCTCAGATAATACGTCCCCGTCTCTCGGTCAAAATACTCCCCGCAATACCTAAATGGATTGATATCGACCGGGTCCATATTCTTCTCATTTCCAAAGGCATCGTAATCATAACTTCTGATGACCGTGCCATGTTCTTGGGTTAATTGTACCACATCTCCGTGAACGTTGTATAGGTAGTGGCTTCTGCTTCCACTGATATCGGCCGCTATAGGGTTGAGGCCTCTTACATACTCTCCTGTGATATTTCCTGCACCCTATAGATACCATATATTCTTCTGTAGATAGTACTAATTCTAACTTCTTATTACAATATTCTTTAACATCGTCAATAGCAATTTTGTTATTACTTTTTTTACGTTATCTATCACAAGTTCTTTATCTTTTTTAACATACTCCTTCCCTATTCCTTACCTTATTTTGGTTTAATAAATATGTGTTCAATATTTGCAACAATCGGGCTAAAAATTACCCTGCTGATATCTTAATCATATCAGCAGAGTATTATCAAACAGAGAACCGTCCCCTGTTTTGCTATAGCTCCTTAATACGTTTCTTGCTAACTCAAAATACCTGTCTCTTTGATTTGTTTTATATCTTTTTTGATGATTCTTCCTCATATAATATATTATATTTTTTTGACAATTCACGTATATCATTGTAAAAACTTGTATTTCCCAATTCATTAATATTAAAAATATACTCTTCATCTTTAGTTTCAATGTGTAAATATTTCCTCGCTCCTATCATTCTATTAGGAACTATAATATCTCCAATGCTAATTCTTGAAATACTACTTAAGTCAAATTCCTTTTTGTTTTTAAATAGTTTATAAAATATTATTTTATCATATAATATTACTACCTTATAATGATTAAATACAGCAATTGCTATTATTGAAAAAACGATTGCTCCAACACATGTAATAAACCATATGTCTCCCTTAATAATATATGGGATTATAATAATGGTACCTATTGCTATTAATAAATAAAATATAAAGCTTTTAAGAACTGTGTATTGTTTATTCATAATTTTTAATCTGAACTATTCATTCGCAACAGCTCTGATTTTCCTCCTTCTCTTGTTCTCTATTCTTATTTAACTATTCAAACATCCAGAAAGGTGTTTATAAGCCTTCTGGATGCTTAATTATTGAGGAGCAACCCTGGACACCCAATTGTCTATAATTAATATACATCTCTATAACCTCTCTATCTACTTTCTTCTTTGTTTCAGTAGGCAAGTAATCATACGCTTCTTTCATTGTAGTTGCACCAGTACTAACAATATGGGTAAACGGTGGAGGCAATATGTTTGAAGAAAGTGATTGTATTGTCAAATGTGCTTTATTCTATTCCTTACAGCTTCCACCTCTTTGTGGGCTTCGTCCATTGCATCTCTATCGCCTCTTCTATTGGCAGATTCCCAATTTCTTGTCGCTTCTTCTATTCTCTTTATTCCTCTTCCTGAAACAGCTTTTTAAGGAATAAAATTCACCCTGCTGATATCTTATCATATCAGCAGGGTATTATCAAACAGAGAACCGTCCCCTGTTCTACTAGTCTAAGAACTCCTCAAAATTGATTCGCCTATTTCATCTTACTTCTTAGAATATTGATTTGTTCCAACTCGTTACTATAATCTAAGTCACCATCAAAGTATTCTTGTAGTCTTGTAAAGAACGCTTCTCCTGAATCTAAGAGAGATTGAAACAGTTCTTGTTTTGGTAAAGTCAACTGAATTCCATCATTTGACTCTATAGAGAATAGAACAAGATTCTTATTAATAGCTTTCATTTTGAGCTTAATAGGTTGGTCAGGAAAATAAATCTCTGACTCTTGGCTCTTAATATATTCTTCAATGGAATTTATTAAGTAAGCCCATAACTGGTCAATAATATCCCAATAAGTGAAATCCATCAGAACTGAGCCATTATATTCAATGTGAATAACTCCTTCAATGTAATCTCTATCTATACCATCCATGATACTCAGAAAAGACTCTTTATCATCAAGTCTAATAAAGTAATCACTTGAATTCTGATTTAAACTTGAAAGATTGTCAATTTTCACTTTGGGTCTTTTTATATATGACTGTAATTTAAACAAATTTATCACCAACCTTAATCGCTTTATTTAAGGTAAAACTGTCCTGCCTTACCATTCTTAAATCCTACTACATAATCAACACCGTTGACAGTACCAGTAATTTGATACATGCCAGTAGTGCCTTTGTTAATCAATGTATCACGGTTTTGTTTCATTACATCATGAATAGCATCTGATACGTCATCAATGCTCATATTCTTATTCAAGAAACTTTGAGTCTTATTAACAGAATCATCCCAGAAGTTTGGATGATGTCTTTCTAATATGTGCTTCATTCCACTCTTATCAAGCAAGAACGTATCACTACCAAACATCATTTTTTTGCTACTGAAATCAGATAAAGCATTAACTACTGCACTTGGGTCAGCAACTTTTACCGCTCCCTTACCTACATCAACAGCTTTAGCACCCTTCTTTACAAGCTTTACACCCTGAAACGCCGCCACTAATAAAGGGTATCATGCTGCCCGCCGATAGATATCCGTTGACCCGGTCTCCTCTGATAAAATAAATAATTGCATTTACTCCATCAATCGGTTCGCCGTATACCGGAACCATACCTCCAACGTCTAGTAGGTTCTGCAGGTTATCTAGCATATCGCCTTCCGGGTTTAATACTAATTCTTCTAAACTGCTCCAGAATTTCTCTAATCTATTCTCTCCGTATGTATCTCTTGCCCATGCACT
>JAKSCF010000030.1 GCA_022360735.1 Clostridia bacterium | reverse complement strand
TTTTCCATGGTCACCCACAACTGTTTTTCTTCCGACCACTTAACCAATAATACTATTTTTTTGTTCACTAGAACGGGCTTTGCCTTCCATGTAATATATACGTGTTGGTTTTTAGGTATTATATTATAATCGATATCACAAACCATCTGTATGATATTACCGGATAAGAGATGGTGGATAGGATATGTTCTTCCTTTTTCATATTGCTTGATTTCTCCTTTTACCTCTCCGTCATTTCCCCCCAAACGAAGACCTGCGCCTGCCAATGCACCAATGACACCCTGCCCTGTTCCGCCTTCTTCTTTGAGGTATAACCCTAATTCATTGGCAACGTCATAAGCCTCTTCTTTGGTTAAAATGCACTTTTTAGCACGTAGTCCAAAATCCAGTAAAAGGTCTTCATTGGTCTCATGTGTTAATTTAACAATACATATGCCTGGGTCTGAGCCGTCAGCACTTTCGTTTTTTAAGTAAGTCGATAGCGTTTCTTCCAATATTTCATACTTTGAATCATCAATTTCACAATCAAAACACATAGAGCTGTTATGTGACGTGTAAGGAATATCCTTATGTAACAGCAATTGATGTCTGGTCACAATACCACATTTTCCAAATCCTTCTTGAATAATAATCTGACGCATTTCATCAGCAATAGAGCCTGTTCCCTTAGATTCTAAATTGTCCGTATCATCAATGCAAATGACTAATTTCACACTTATCACACCTTATCTATCTATTTTCTTCCACCCATTATCTCTTTAAAAGCTCTGCCTTCGATGATCTTTTGTGTCATATCATCTGAAAGAGCATAATTAAAGAAATTCTTATAAAAATCTTTCGTTTCATCCTGTATATTAATATCTTCAAAGTGTTCCGGGTAGATTGTTTTTGCTGTCCACAATATTGCAAGAGGGGTTTCGATTGAATATGGGTGTCCCCATCTTGATACACCAAGGGGCATTAGAAAAATATTACCGTTTTTATAAGCAGATAATACATGTAGTCTTTCCTTTGCCTCTATATAATCTATAACATCTTTACCATTAATAATGATATATTCCGGGTCGTAAGTAAAGAGCTGTTCCAGTGATATAAAGTTCTTATCTGCTCCGGTGGTACTTTCTCCCTTTGCAACACCAACAGGCTTAACACCTGTTTTAGGTATCCAATCAGCAGGCAGGGAGGCTTTAGTGTCTGTTCTTAGCAGCTCATTAATGGCATGATAGACACGCCTTTTTTCTGAGTCCGGGATATGGGATACTTTTTCCGTTACTCTTTTAAGCACACTATTATAGTATTCATTGTAGGCTTGAGCTTTTTCTTCCTTTCCCATAATTTTACCGATTAATTCTACAGCGTATTGCTGTTCCTCTATGGTTTTAAATTCTATGACCACTACAGGAACGCCAAACCGCTCAATTTTATCCATCATTTTTTTGTCCTGAACAATATCTTTATAACAAAATACAACATCCGGAGGCGGATCTTTAAACAATTCTTCAATATTAATATGTCCGCTGCCTTTGGGTGTCCTTATATCGTTTATTTCAGGGTATATCTCTAAAAATAGATGATCCCTCTTATTGCCTTCCGAAACGGCAACAATTTTTTTGCTATCACCCAACATACTTACAATGTGAGAGGAAACTGCAAAAAGACATGCCACCCGATCCGGTGCTTTGGGTACACTTACTTCTCTGCCGGCACAGTCGATTATCTTGATATGGTTTTCATTGGTTAAAGCTGCCTCTTGATGTTGACCAGCATTACCGCAGCCTGTCAAACTCAATAACATGATTACCATCAATACAGTTGCAATTATTCTTTTAACTTGCATGCCATTGTCCTCCATCACTAAAATCTATTGGAACCATATAGTTAAAGAAATGATCTGCCTCAACATTTTTATATACCTTGGTTTTGATTTTAAAGATTCTGCTCATATTTTCTTCATCCAGCACCTCTTCTGCCCTTCCCTTAGCATAAAACACCCCATTTTCCATCATGGCTACTTTTGTATTTAGACCTTGATTTTCAAAATAAAATGCATGATTGGGAAAATGCGTTGCCATAATGATGGACATGTCAAATTCCTTAATCAGTTTTGCCATATACTTAATGACATTTAGCTCATGTCTGAAATCAAGATGAGATGTGGGTTCATCAAATATGATCAAATTGGTTTCTTGTGCCAGTGCTCTTGCTAATTTCACCAGCTGAGCCTCCCCGCCGCTTAGGTTATTAAAAATTCGGTCCTTAAAAGCATACATGCCAACATTTTTAAGACATGCTTCAGCAATTTTAATGTCTTCTTTTTTAGGAGAATCAAACATGGAAGTATGAGCAGTTCTGCCCATTAAAACCATCTCTAACACCGTATAACCGAAGGTATGCTGATGTTTCTGCGGTACATAGGCCACTTTCCTGGCAATTTCTTCAATTTTCATTTCTGTAATGTTTTTACCTTCAAAAAAGATCTCTCCTTTTTCTGCCTTTTGAAGCCCTAATACGCAATCTAACATGGTCGTTTTACCACATCCGTTAGGGCCGAATATACAAAATATCTCTCCTTTTTTTATAGCAAAATCGATACCATTTAATATCTTTCTCTTGCCATATGAAAAGTTCAGGTCCTTTATTTCTAACACAGCCATTACCAACCGCCGCCTCCTTTGGTTTTTTTAAGCAGATAAATGTAGAACGGTCCGCCGATTAATGCAGTTAACACGCCTAAAGGCAGTTCACTTCCGGTAATAGACCTTCCTAAATCATCTACAATCAGCAGAAAACTTCC